>JAGTUZ010000215.1 GCA_018224415.1 Bacteroidota bacterium
GAGACGAACATCGACGACATGAATCCGGAACTCCTGCCGCACGTGCTCGAGCGCCTGCTCGAGGCCGGCGCGCGCGACGCCTGGCTTGTGCCGGTGCTGATGAAAAAAGGACGTCCCGCTCATGTTCTTTCTGTCCTCACCGACCCGTCGCACGCCGATCGCATGTTCGCCATGATCACCGCGGAGACAAGCACGCTTGGCGTGCGCATGCGGACCCTCCGGCGGCGCAGCCTGCCGCGGGAGCCGCGAGTGGTCGCGACCGCGTTCGGTCCTGTTAAGGTCAAGGCCGTGCGGCGCGGCGCGAGGGAAGCGCTCGTGCCGGAATTCGAGGAATGCGCGCGCATTGCACGGGAGCGGAATCTTCCGTTAATTGACGTGTATCGTTCCCTCGAGACCGAACTCCGTCGGCGGGAAGGGAACGACCGGGAACACACCACTCCTCCGGCCCAGGCCTGAACGCACATGAATCCCCGCGCTTCCATACCGATGATCTCCCCTGCGCTTGCGTTGTGCGTCGCGCTGTGTCTCGTGCTGTGCGCCGCGCCCATGCACTCGCAGGAGCGCCTGGTGCGTCCTGCCGAAGTGCCCGAGGAAGTGAAACAGGACATCCTCTCCGAATACTTCGACGCGCATTTCAGCCTGACGATCCTCTGGGAGCATTACCGGACGGAGACCATCCTGCTGATCCTCGCCGCGGTGGGATTCGTCGTGGGCATGCGCAACTACGCGCGCAGCATCGCGAAGCAGGAGCAGCGCCTTTTCGACACGCTGCAAAGCAACGCGGTGATTATATTCGACCGTGGGTCGGACCTGCGGCTGATGAACCGGTCGGCGAAGCAGCTGCTGGGGCTCGACGAGTTCGTCTCGATGTCGGAGGATTACAAGTATTATCTCAAGAACGCCCCGACGCTGGAGATCCTCGAGGTGTTCGAGGACGTGCGCAACAACCGCCACGCTGTCGAGCGTGAGGTGGTGTTCAACCACAACAAGGTGATGCGCACGCTGATCGTGAAGGCGTATCCGCATTACTCCGAGAGCAAGCGTCTCGATGGTTTCGTGATGATCATCGCCGACATCACCGAGGCCATCGAAAAGGACCGCCGGGTCAACTGGTCGGGCGTCGCGCAGCACGTGGCGCACAAGGCGAAGACGCCGCTCTCGACCATCACGCTCACCGCCCAGCATCTCGAAATGCTGCTCAACGAGCGCGAGAGTACGCCGGCGGAGGAAGTGACGCGCTACATCGACCGCATCGTGGGCGAGTCACGAAAGCTCAATGAGATCGTGCACAACCTGACGCGGCTGGCGAACAAGGAGCAGATGAACCTGCTGCCGAACGACGTCAACATCCTTCTGCAGAACATCGCCGACGAATACCGCGCCAAGCAGACGCGCAACATCGAGATCATCACGCATTTCTACCGTTCGCTGCCCAAGGTGGGCATCGACATCGCGCATTTCCCCGAGGCCGTCGAGAACCTGCTCGATAACGCCATCCGGGCCATCGGTACGCGCGACGGTCGCATCATCATCGCCACGGCGCCGGGACAGTGGATCAACCGTCCGGGCGAGTACGTGGAGATCACCATCCAGGACACCGGCGTGGGCATGGACGACGAGGTGAAGAAAAGCATCTTCCGTCCCTTCTCCACCCACAGCCAGGGCGGCACAGGACTCGGTCTCGTGATCGTCCAGAAAATCGTGCAGGAGCACAACGGCGAGATCACCTTCAACAGCTCTCCCGGCCTCGGCACCACCTTCCAGCTTCGCATTCCGGTCACCAAATACTGAGATTCCATTATGGCCGACAAAGCAACCATCCTCATTGTCGACGACGAAGAAGACTTCTGCCAGACCGTCTCCGACATCCTCATCCATTCCGGCTACGAGACCATCGTCCGGCAGAACCCCGTCGAGGCGCTCGAACTGCTGCATGTGCAGCAGGTGGACCTCGTGCTGCTCGACATCCTCATGCCGCAAATGGACGGCCGGCAGGTGCTGACCGAGATCGTGCAGAACCATCCGGAAATCCCGGTCATCATGATCACCGGACAGGCCTACAACGTGCCGGTCGCCATTGAAACCGCGAAGAAGGGATCATTTTCCTTTTTGGCGAAACCCATCGACCTCGTGCAGTTGCGCGAATCGGTCAAGCAGGCAATCGAGTCCAAGCGGCCGAAAATCGTCTCCCACACCATCGAGGAGGTGATGCGCGACGTCGGCATCGTCGCCGTCAGCAAGTCCATCGAGCAGATCATGGGCATGGCCGAGAGGGTGGCCAAGACCACCGTGCCCGTGCTCGTCACCGGCGAGAGCGGTGTGGGCAAGGAATTGCTCGCACGCGCCATCCACAAACTGAGCCTGCGGCAGGAGAAGCCCTTCGTCAGCCTCGATTGCGGCACGCTCACCGAGACCCTGCTCGAATCCGAGCTGTTCGGCCACATGAAGGGATCATTCACCGGCGCGCTCATCGACAAGAAAGGCCTGTTCGAGATCGCCGACGGTGGTACGATCTTCCTTGACGAGATCGGCAACACCACGGTGACCTTCCAGCAGAAGCTGCTCAATGTGCTCAACAACAGCAAGGTCCGCCGCGTCGGCGACACGCAGGAGCGGGAAGTGGACGTGCGCGTGATCAGCGCCACCAACAAGAACCTGCCCGAGCTGATCGAGCGCGGGGAGTTCCGCGAAGACCTCTATTACCGGCTCAACAAGTACGACATTCACGTACCGCCGCTGCGCAAGCGCATCGACGACATTCCGCCCCTGGTGCGCCACCTGCTCAGCAAGGCATGCCGCGAGCACAGCCTGCAGAATCATTACTTTTCGCCAGCCGCGCTCGACCTGCTCACCAAGCAGGAGTGGCGCGGCAACGTGCGCGAACTCGACAGCGTGGTCACCAAGCTGGCCATCTTCGCCGAGGCCGAGGAAATCGACGTGCACACCGTCGCGCACGCGCTCAAGGCCGAGTTCTCCCCGCAGCGCAAGGAGTTCCAGATCGACCAGCGTCCGCTGATGGAGCAGGTCGAGGACTTCGAAAAGAAGCTCATTATCGAGGCGCTCAAGGCCAACGGCGGCAACCAGACCCGCGCGGCAGAACAGCTCGGCGTCGAGCGCACCAACTTCGTCAAGAAGATGCGCAAGCACAGCCTGCAGAAGGACGATTTCAACTGAGACCCGCGGATTTATTGCGCCCCTCTTGCATAAAATCCGCCGTCGATGTATATTTGAATTCACCTTGAGCAATCGAGGTGAGTTGCGGGAATAGCTCAGTTGGTAGAGCGCAACCTTGCCAAGGTTGATGTCGCGAGTTCGAGTCTCGTTTCCCGCTCGAACAAAACCCGGAATCATTATTGGTTCCGGGTTTTTTTATTTGGAAAGGGGAAAGGGGAGTGAGTTCATGGAGTGAACGACCGCTTCCTGGTTTCGCCCCCGGATCTTCGCCTGTCCCATATTATTCCCCTTTCACGATGCGGACACATTTCCTAACTTGTTTGTTGCATACCGGATAGGCATGTCCGGTATATACAACCATCGCCCGCCACCGGGCCAGGAGGACACATGCGGACACTCGCGAATGGGATCCACCTCGCGATGCGTGTAACGACAGCGCTCATTCTCCTTATACTGGTGGGGACGGGCAACGCGATCCTGCACGCACAGTCCCAACCAATATACCTTGCTTCAGGGTCGTCCGTCTTTTTCGGGCAGGAAGCGACCGGGGCTCACCCCGCGGGAGACTCGCTCCTCATCCGAAGCAGCTGGAAACCCTGGAATGTACCGACGCTCATCCTGCAGCCGGTGCTCGGCACGGCAGTGGGCTTCGCCGGTCTTGTTGTTGGTTTCGGGACGGCGATGAGCGTGAGAGGTTGTTCGTTCGGCGGGTGCAACACCCCCCGTACGATGACGACGGACATCCTGGAATATGCTTCCATCTACGGCTTCACGATGCTCGGAGTCGCCACCGGCATCTCGCTGGGAGGTGATATCGCAGGGGCGGACGGCAATTTCGGCCTGACGCTCGCGGGTTCGGCGGTGGGGTTGGGATTGGGGACGGTTGTCCTCGCCGCGCTGCCATCCGAGACAAATCCCGTACGCGGCATCGCTGCGTATCTCGTTTTGATCGCGTCACCCATCATTGTCTACAACCTGACCGCCGAAGCAGAACTACTTCCTTCGCCACCCGATTCGAACGCGCCCGAGGGAAAGCCGGAATACCTGCGCCCCCACCGAGGGGAATCGCATTCCGCACTTCCGTACGAAACCCCCCGCGACCTTTCTCCCACCGGTGCGGGGCAGGACTGGCAGGAGCTGACCTTCAATATCCCGCTTTCCGCCGTGCTCGGTGAGCAGTGATCGCCACCCGTCTGAAATTACCGGCATCGTGAATCAGAGCGGGAGCGTGCAGCAGCGACGAGGTCGGCCATATATACATTTCCCGGTTGCATTTCCTGGAGAGAGGGGCTATACTGGGTATAGCCATATTGGAGGATGCATGAAGACCACCATCCAGAAATGGGGAAACAGCCAGGGACTTCGACTCCCGAAGGTGCTGCTTGAAGAACTTCGCATAGAGGTTGGAAGCCCGATCACCATCGAGGTTCGCGAGGGCAGTATTGTTCTGACCCCCGTGCGGAAGGAGCGCCCCGCCGTGCGGCTCGAGGATCTCGTGGCCGCGATACCGCAAGGCAGTCTGAGACGGAAGGAAGTCGACTGGGGACCTCCATCCGGCCGGGAGGAATGGTAAATGGGGAAGTATGTACCGCGGCAAGGAGAATTCATCACGCTGGATTTTGATCCGCAAAGCGGACATGAACAGCATGACCGCAGACCGGCATTCGTCGTCAGCAAGACGCTGTTCAATCAGGCCACGGGGCTTGCGTTTGTCTGTCCTGTCACCAACACGGATCGTGGCTATCCGTTTCACGTCCCCGTGCCGGAGGGAAGCGGTGTCACCGGTTTTGTCATGACCGAGCAACTGCGGTTGGTCGACTTCAGCTCCCGCCGCGCCCGTTCCGTCGGACCTGCCCCGGAAGGCATGTTGGACCAAGTGACAGGCATTATTCAGGCCTGCCTCTGATTGATGTGTGACCGGACGCACATGTGCCGGGATGCGATTGGCTGGAGGTTCATCCTGTGCTGAAATGCTGTAGCATACCCAATAAAACCCTCTGCAATATCAGGGCAATTCAGGGGGGCGTCGTCGCTTCCCCCAGCCCGTCGTCGAGAGGCAGGGCGCGGCGCTTCTTCCAGGCACTCCACCAGTCGTCGAAGAGCGGACAGAGCTGCATCGACAGCCAAGTGAACACCACGCCGCCGATGATGTCGATCACGTAATGGTAGCGCAGGTAGACCGTCGCGAATATCAGCAGGGAACCGGCGACGAGCAGGAACCAGCGTGACCGCGCGCGGTAGCGGAAGGCCAGCAGCATCACCAGCAGCGTGATCTCGGTGTGGCCGCTCGGAAAGACGTCGCGCTGGATCACTGCGGCGGGATACTCGGTGCCCGGCGGCGCGCTTTCGCCGGTGTTGGTGTACACGCGAAGCGCGGATGTGACAAGCACGCCGGGAAGGTCGCGGTCGGTGTTCTCGAAATCGTGCAAAGTGAATCGCGGTCCGATGGCGGGCACGGCCACGTAGCCGAGATACGAGAGGTAGAAGCCCAGCATCACAAGCAGGAAGACGTTCTTGAAGGCCTTCATCCGCTTCTTGCGGTACAGGTCCACCACCAGCACGAAGGGCAGGAGGTAGTAACTCGCGTAAGCGAGCTGGAGGATTTCGGTCAGCACCGGAAAGGCGAAATGCCCGAGGAATATGGTTGGGTCACCGCCGAAAAGCAGACGGTCGATCGCGATCAATGCCGCGTCATAGTCCACTGGGTGGATGGCCGGCACGAGCAGGTACATCTCCTTGAACGCCACCGGGATCAGCGCCATCATGTAGAACCCGTGCAGCAGCTGCCAGCGATGGCCACGACGCGCGGCGTAGGTTGCGGTCAGCCAGATGGCGATAACGATGCCGGCGTTGGCCAGGACGTAGGTCCACCAGTACGTGATGTGCGGAGACCACACGACCATGCCCGCAGCAAGCAGGGTGAAGAACACCGTGTTGAGGAAATCGGTGCTGTTGTGATGGGCGAAAAAGCGAAACAAGCGAGCGCATCCGATGCTGTGAATGAAGGACCTCCTGGTCCGGATACTTTCTCAGAGATAGATAATCGACAGGAAGCCGAGGTAGATGAACAGTCCCAGCGCGTCGTTCGAGGTGGTAATGAATGGTCCGGTGGCGAGGGCGGGGTCGATGTCCATGCGGTCGAGGATGAGCGGCACTGTCGCGCCGACCAGCGTGGCGTTGATCATGACCACGAGCAGTGACAGGGCCACGGTCAGACCGAAATTCACGTCACCGATCCAGAAGTACACCACGGCGAAAAGCAGGGAACTGAGAATGCTGCCGTTGAGCAGCGCGGCAGACACCTCGCGCACGAGACGCCGGAACGTACGACTCAGCGCCAGCTCACCGGTGGCGAGTCCGCGCACGACGATGCTCGACGCCTGGATGCCGGCGTTGCCGCCCATGGCCATGATGATGGGAATGAAAAAGGCGGCGGCGATAATGCGGCTGAGTTCCGCCTCGAAGCTGCTCAGCACCAGGGCGGCGAGAATTTCCCCCGCGAACCCCACCAACAGCCATGGCAGCCGTCCGCGGAAAATTTCGAAAATGGAAGAGGAGGTGTCGGTATCCTCCATGATACCGGACATGCGCTGGATGTCTTCCTGCGCCTCTTCGTGGATGACGTCGGCGATGTCATCAAAGGTGATAATGCCAACCGGATGGTTGTCGGCGTCGACGACAGGCAGCG
The DNA here is from genome assembly GCA_018224415.1 of Bacteroidota bacterium. Lineage (GTDB taxonomy): Bacteria > Bacteroidota > Ignavibacteria > SZUA-365 > SZUA-365 > SZUA-365. The sequence continues at coordinate 6,863 of JAGTUZ010000215.1, forward strand.
TCAACAGGTCGTACTTGCGCATGACGTTCGCCACGTCTTCCTGGTCCACGTCGGTACGCACGCTGATGACTTCCGGATCGTAAATATCGGAAATATGCGTGTGCGGTTTGACCAGGAGCAGGTTCTTCAGGTCCACCACGCCGCGCATGACGCCGTCCTCGTCCACGACGTACACCTCGTAGATATCAGGCGTCTCCTCGGCGGTCTCGCGCACGGCGGCGATGGCGTCTTCCACCGTTCCGGCGAGCTGCACGACCGGAAACTCCGTGGCCATGAGTCCGCCCGCGGTTTCCTCGTCGTAGGAAAGCAGTTCGCGCAGTTCTGCGGAATCCTCCGGCTCGAGCTTCTCGAGCACCTGCTGGGCGATCGCCTCGTCCAGCTCCGCCACGATATCCACCGCGTCATCTGAATCCAGCTCCTCGACGATTTCAGTGAGACGCTTGGCGCTGAGTTCCTCGAAAAAATCCTCGCGCACGTTCTCGTGCAGGTCGAGCAGGACCTCCGACGCTTCCTCCGGAGGGAGTATCTCGAAGAGGTACCGTCCTTCCTCGCGCGGCAGCTCGTTGATGATCGAGGCAATGTCGGCGGAATGCAGGTCGAGCAGGATGTTGAGCAGGGCGGGACGCGCCTCGGCACGGACCAACTCCTCGATATCCTCGAGCAGTTCCGCGTCGGCGATGACGGTCGTCGACTGCACGCCGTCGACGGAGTCGAAGAACACGTCTTCGTCTTCGCTGGCGTTATTTTTTTCGTGTTCCGTCATCTTCTCCTTGTTCTGCTCTGCCGGCGTCGCCGCCGAGGTGGTCGATGAGGTTGCTCAGGGTGATGAAATCGGTGATGGCGAGCTGCTCGGGTCGCAGCGACAGGAAGGCCGTTGCCTCGCCGTTGATGTCGTCGCGTGATATTCCCAGCTGCCGGAGGGAGTTGGAAAGGGTTTTTCTTCTCTGCCCGAACGTGGCTTTTACCAATCTTCTAAAAAACGAATAATTCCGGATTTTCGCCAGACGTGTCTGTTCGAAACGCAGGTGCAATACGGTTGACCATACTTTGGGTTTCGGTGTGAAGACATTGGGCGAGACATGGAAGCAGCGCCGCACGGCGGCGTGCGTCTGCGTGATCACCGAGAGAATGCCGTATTCCTTGTTTCCCTCCGCCGCCAGGATGCGCTCGGCCACCTCGCGCTGCATCATCACCACGGCGTCGGACACTGCATTGTGAAAGTCGAACAGACGGAAGAGTATCTGGCTGGTGATGTTGTACGGGAGGTTGCCGATCACCCGGAGCTTCGTGCCGTCGGGCGGCAGCAGCGCGGTGGGATCGACACGAAGGATGTCGGCATGCCGCAGCTCGACGCGTGGGTGCTGCCCGGGTGGAAACACGTCGCGCAACGCCTCCACCGCCCGCGCATCGATGTCAGCCGCGATGAGGTGGCAGCCACTGGCGGCAAGAATACGTGTCAGCACGCCGGGCCCCGGACCGACTTCCAGCACATGGTCCTCCGGCTGCGGATCCAGCTGCGCGACGATGTTGCGCGCGATGTTTCCGTCGTGCAGGAAATGTTGACCAAGCGATTTTTTCGGGGAATATGGGGCCGTGCGCATGAAGCAATGTACGAAATCACGAAGACACCGTCGTCCAGGTGACATGTGCATGTTTTTGAATTTCGCCGCCGTTGCTCTACCTTGGCCTCCATGACAGCAACCGAATCCACTCCGCCCGTCTTCCGTTGCGGCTATGTCGCGCTTGTCGGCGCGCCGAACGCGGGGAAGTCCACACTGATGAACGCCCTGCTGGGCATGAAGATATCCATCGTCACGGCCAAGCCCCAGACGACGCGCAAGCGCGTGCTCGGCTTCCATACCGGGCCGGAACACCAGATCATCTTCATTGACACGCCCGGACTGATCAAACCGAAATACGTACTGCAGACGGCCATGGTCAACGCCGCACACATGGCCATCGGTGAGGCCGACGCAAGCTGCTTCCTGCTTGACGCGCAGCGGGCGATCGACCGCGGCGACCTGCTGCCGGATGGACTGCGGGATCTGTTCCGCGCGGCGGGACAACCGGTCTTTGCCGTCCTTACGAAAAGCGATCTCGTCGCCGACAAGAAGCAGCTGCTGCCATTGATGGCGCGGCTCTACGAGGCCTATCCTTTCGTCACGGTGATTCCCATCAGTTCGGTGGAAGCACAGGGACTCGACGGTCTGCTCGACGAATTGAAAGCGGTGATGCCCGAAGGACCGCAGATGTATCCCGAAGACATGCTTTCCGACGCACCGGAACGCTTCTTTGTCAGCGAGATCATCCGCGAAAAGATTTTCGAGCAGTTCCGCCAGGAAGTGCCGTATGCCACCGAGGTGTTCATCGCCGAATACCGTGAGGAGGAGGAACGCGACCACATCGCCGCGGAAATCATCGTCGAGCGCGAGAGCCAGAAACGCATTCTCATCGGCGCGAAAGGCGCCGCCATCAAGGCCATCGGCACTGCCGCCCGTATCGACATCGAGGAATTTCTCCAGCGCAAGGTCTTTCTGGAGCTGCATGTCCGCATTCGCGAGGGCTGGCGTGACAGCGAGGCCTGGGTGCGCCGGCTGGGATATTAGCGGATAGGCGGGGAGGCGGGAAAGCGGGGAGGCGGATAGGTGGGGAGCATGTCTGGGGACGGCGCGCTCCAGCGCGCCGAGCAGACAACACAGATCATTTACGAACCGAAATTACTAACAAGGCACGACCATGCCTCGCTCATCCCCCTCCCGACGTCTCTTCCTCAAGGCCGCATCGCTGCTGGGCCTGACGGCCGCCGCGGCACCGTCCGCGCTGGCCCGTCGCGCGGCCACCTCGCCACTGCTGCGCGCGGGGAAGGGCACGCTGCCGCTGTCCATCGCCAGCGCGAACGGTCTTGCCGCCACGGCGCGGGCGATGGAACTGCTCCGCGCGGGACGCGACACGCTCGACGCGGTGATCGCCGGGGTGAACATCGTCGAGAATGATCCAGAAGACGATACCGTCGGTTATGGCGGACTCCCGAACGAAGACGGCGTCGTCGAACTCGACTCCTGCGTCATGCATGGTCCGACGGGACGCGGAGCCGGGGTCGCGGCACTGCGCAACATCAAGAATCCTTCCCTCGTCGCGCAGCGGGTGATGGAGCGCAGTGACCATGTGCTCATCGTGGGAGAGGGCGCGCTGCGCTTCGCCCGCGCGCATGGCTTTACAGAAGAAAATCTGCTCACCGACGCGGCGCGCGAGAAATGGCTGCAGTGGAAGGAAACGCTCAGCAAGCACGACGACTGGCTGCCGCCGCATGGTCCGGACGACCGGGATATCGGCATGGACCTGCACCCGGATGACGGACGCGGCGCACGGGTGTGGACGCGGGAACTGTCGCGTCCCACGGGCACAATCAACTGTCTCGGTGTGAACGCGGCGGGCGAGGTCTCCGGTGTCACGACCACCAGCGGACTCGCCTTCAAGATTCCCGGCCGTGTGGGCGACAGTCCCATCCTCGGCGCGGGACTGTATGTCGACAACGCCGTCGGAGCGGCAGGATCCACCGGACGCGGCGAGGCCAACCTGCTTTCGC
>JAGTUZ010000216.1 GCA_018224415.1 Bacteroidota bacterium
CGCGAACGTCGCGCCAAAGCGCTGCAGTGCGAGGGCAACGGACTTCTCCGTCCCGGCATTAACAATGGTTATATACGGATCACCCGATCCGATTATTATAGATAATGAATCCGCCGCGGTGAAGGAAATATCGTCGATGCGCGCGGCATGATCCGTGTCGCCGTCGGAGCGGCCGACGAACACCGACAGTCCCGCCACAGCCGACGTCGAAACGATGTCCGCCCTGCCCTGTGGTGGAAAGAAGCGATGCCGCATTCCCGTCGCCGGTGCGGCGTCATGGGTGATGTCGAAGAAATACTCTTCGGCAATGACCGATACCGCTTCTCCCGCGCTGCCGCCATACACCGTCACACCGACGGAAGCCGCCAGGGAATCGGCGATGTAATAGCCGGGCACAATCGGGACGGAACCGGTCAACCCGACGATCGGAAACATGTCAGGTGCCGCATCGAGATCCGGGACGTTCAGGTCACGAGGGTTGCGTCCGGGCACGTCGAGCACGGCAGTGGCGCTGCCGTTGTGATACACTTCCGACCAGCCCGCGCCGGCGACGGACGCATGGGCGCGGGCGTTTCCGGCCTTCGGCAGCGTGGGATACGGCGGGATGAACATATCGACGGGCGGTGCCGGAAACACGGCAAGTCCGTCCCCATCGATCAGCGTGTTGCGGGTTTCATTGACGGTCATCGTCCGTTCACGGGACGGATCGAGATTGTCCCACACGACGATTTCCGTGAGAATCTCCCGCTCGTTGTCTCCCTTCACGCAGCGGCGGATTTTCAACGGAAGCACCGCGTGGCCGAGGTCCGAGGCCATGATGGCAATACCCCTGTTGCTCGTGCCGTCTTCCTTGAAATTCTCCACGAGCTTGCGAACCAGGTCACGGGGTTGCGTTCCCATCTGCGCGACATGATCGAACACCGCGCCGCGATCAAACTGGTAGAACTGCTTCTCCAGCAGTTCACGGCGCACCCCGTCGTCGATGCCTTGTGCACCGAGCGGCCGTGGCAGCACGTTGCGATAGCCGGCATAATGCAGCAGCGCGGAATAGGCGAAGCCGAAACAGGCACCGAAGAATTCGGTCCTGCTCATCTGCTTCCAACGGAGCACGGCGGTGGGATTATATACCGGGGGAAATACGTTCCGATAGGCCTGATGCTCGCCGAAGGCACGCACGAAGCTGTACCAATCCGGAAAATGCGACGGCGCGGGATTGCCGGCGAGTTCGTTGAAGACAGGATCTTCGAGATCGTAACGGAACTGCGACCAGTAGCTCTCCGGCCACACCGGGTCTTTGAGATTCGGGAAGGTGAAACCGTCCGTGGCCATGTCGAAGTCGACCATATACTCGATGCAGGGTTGCAACTCGTATCGGGCGATTTCCGTAATCGTTGCGCCGTCGCTGTCGGTGGCGCTGTGCTGCAGCTGTTTGTGAATGCGGAAGGATTCGTCCTCGATGCCGGTGATCTCCCAACCCTCGACCTGGAGATTCCTGATCGGCCAGCCATGCGGTTCGGCGGGATTCTCCCCCAGGTCAGCACGAACGACGAACCAGCCCGCCGCCCAGTACGGCACCGGCGGGAAGGTGAAGTGCGTCGTGTCGCCATTGGACGTCACGCATCTGATGCGTGCGCCCTCGCCGGGCAGTGTGCTCTCGTCTGTCCCCCGCATGCGCAGGAACAGCCGCACGTCCGGTGCCGCGTCGAAGTATTCGTCCACCTCCACCCGCACGAAAAAGCGATCGCTGCGGTACAACCGCTGCACGATACGGCAGTCGTCGCCGAGATCCAGTTCGAATTTCGTGTGCTCGAGGTCCGCCTCGCCAAGGTAGGCATCCTCCGTCTCGTCGTACCGCAGCAGCACGTCCCGCAGGCGCACGCCCACACGCGATTCCGAATCCTCGTCCCGCACGATGATCTCCGATTCCATCGTAAAGGTGAAGGAATGGAAATGCTTCTCGTACGACCCCTGTGCCGTTACCGTTGTCGCGGTGCAGATCAGCAGCAGCGCCGCGGGAATCCAGTGACATGGTCTCGACATGTGTCGCTCCTTTCACGGCAGGCCGGACGGCGGAGTACGGTGCGAGGTGGCGCGGGACGGCGCCGCCGGGCGATACCGGATAATTCGGATTGGTTGTATCCGATTATACGGATTCAGATGGCGGGATGCAAGTGATGGCGGCGATTACTTTTTCCGGTTTTTCTTCCGGGACTGCTTCGCCTGCTGGCGGCGATGGTTTTTCTTTTTCGCCGGCTTGGGTCCCGTGGGCGATGCGGGTGTCGCGTCCAAGGGATGTGTCTGCGCCGGCAGCCCGATTTCCCCTGAACACGTCCAGCCTTCCAGACGCGCATGGATGTCGTGTGCTTCGAGGCGATCCCATTCTTCCCGCAAGGCATCGAGACAGGAATCCCGTCCCTGTTCCACGATCCCGTCGAAACGTTCCCGGTCGATGTAGGTCTCGTCGATAATGCCGGCCGCGAACGCGCGTTCGACAGGATCAATGAATTCCTCGGCATGGAGACAGGCCAGCCGGTACACGATATGGCTCGGGAGGAGACTGTCGCCGGCAGCATCACAACGATCGAGCACACTGGAGAGAAAGGCGAGTGCTTCCTCGCGAGAGCAGATACCCAGCACGACGGCGAAGACCATCGCATCGACGCCGGCGGTCCTGCCCCAGACATCCACAGCCGGATTGAGTGCGAGGTGGCGAATGAACGCAAGATCTCCGCCACAGGTTTGCAGCAATACCACCGGATATTCCATGATGAGAATGTCGTCGAAGATCCGGTACGGCAGATCCAGAGGCAGCGACGCCAATCCGATGACAGCGGCATGCGCATGCGTCACGCGCAGGTGACCGATGAGTAAAAGGGCGTAGAAATGCCCGAGGAAGGTTGGGTCCTTCGCGACGACTTCAGGATACTGAAGGGTATCGACGAGAATCTCGACGAGATGTGGCGCCATCACATCCCGGCGGAGAATGATTTCCTCCACCACCTCGCGATCGTATATGTCGCTCTTGTAACTGATTGCGTCGATGAGGCGGTCGATCAGGTCGTCTTCCGCCGTCCTCCCATTCAGGAGCGAGGGATACAGAAATTCCTCATCCGATTTCATGGATGGTTCATCCTCTCCCTCCGTGAACTCCACTCGCCAGCGGTGCCGCGGATCGTCGAAGATGATCTCGTCGATGTCGAATAGACCGGGCTGCCAGGGTGAATACCGCGTCACATCACCACTCGCCCATTCCAGGAGGTCTCGGGCTTCACGGCCACGCGGATTCGCGTAGGCCGCGAGCAGTTGCCCGAATCCGCCGATGCCGCCGCAATCCTCGGGGGGACATGGTTCCGCGCCGCCGGTGCAGCGGGGATAGGAGATGCCGGTTTCCGCTTTCGCGGAGCCTTCGAATATGACATCGTGCCACCAGCAATCCCCGAAATCGTATTCGTACAATGCCGTATCTCCCGATTCGAGGAAAAGCGACGCGGCATCATGCATCCAACCGGGTTCCATGCGTATGCCCATTTCCGATTCGTACATCCCGTCATCATCGGGAATGCCGTATTGGACACTTCTGTCGCCGTTGATGCTGAACGCGTGGAGATGGCAGTCCAGCCAACCCATGGCGTCCTGTATCGCCACGTGCAGATCCCACATGCTGTACCATGCCGGCACCTCGATGCGGCGCCATACCTGAGGTTCGACGGCATGCAATCGGACGAGAAAGCGTAGTATCCTTTCGTTATCGATCATTTCGGACACACAACTGAAATGGATATGATTGTTGCGTCCAACTTGCCATTTTCCCCGTCCAAGATCAAGGAAACTGCGTCCCCCAGCCGGTCACCGTTCCACGGCGCGTGCCACATCTTCGATCGAGTGAACGTGATACACCCCCGCCCCCTCCCGCACAACCTTGGCGATACCTTCATGGAAGGCGGGCGTCGAGTGCGCGCG
>JAGTUZ010000217.1 GCA_018224415.1 Bacteroidota bacterium
CAGACGGGTCATGTACACGTCGAGAACGTTTGTACCGGTGTCGAAGGTGATCTCCCAGATATGCTCGATGATCGCCGAACGCGTGAGCACGGTGTTCTTGTTGCGAAGAAGGTACTCGAGCAGCTTGAACTCCTTGACGGTCAGGTCGATCACCTTTCCGTCCCGCTTGACCACATGCTGGATCTGGTCGAGTTCGAGCGAGTCCGCCGTCAGCACGTTCGAGGGTTTTTCCATCTGCGCCCGCCGCATCAGCGAACGCACGCGCGCGATGCACTCGGCCAGGGCGAAGGGTTTGGTCAGGTAGTCGTCGGCGCCGATGTTCAGCACCTCGACCTTGCTTTCAAGCTGGCCTTTTGCGGTCAGAACAAGAACCGGCGTGGATAATTCCTTTCGCAGTTCCTTGAGCACCTCGACGCCGTTCATCTTCGGCAGCATCAGGTCGAGGATGATCACGTCGTAGCTTTCTGTGAGTGCGAGGAACAGCCCCTGTTCGCCGTCCTGTGCCGTGTCGACGGAGAACAGTTCTTCCTCGAAGCCCTTCTGGAGGAATTGGGAAACCTTGATCTCGTCTTCTACAATAAGGAGTCTCATGTGTGCCGTGGTATGTTGCGTGAATCGCGGGTAGTTTACTTCACTGCCCGACAATTTGCAAATATGCCGCCGCGAAAACAGAGTCGATTTCGTCCGGACGGCCCGTGGACACGGAGGGTTTGACCGTTTTACTGTTGCGGTTGCTGCACCGGAAGAACGAAACTGAACAGCGATCCCCTTCCCTCCTCGCTCTCCACCCAGATGCGACCGTGATGGCGCGAAACGATGCTTTCAGCGATGGCCAGGCCCAGGCCGGTACTTTTCTCATTGCCCGTCGGCTTCACGCTGGTTGTGCTGAACGGCTTGAACAACCGGCCGCGCTCCTTCTCGGGAATGCCGGGACCATAATCGCGCACGGAAAAAAGGACCTCCGTGTCGTCGTACTGGACCGCCACCTCGATACGCGCGCCCTTGAAGGAAAACTTGATTGCATTGTCGACGAGATTGCCCATGACCTGCTCGACGCGCGCGGGATCGAAGAGAAACGCGGGAATATCGTCGGGGAGCAACACGGCGACGTCCACACCTTTTGCCTGCGCAGCGAATGTGTTGCGTTCGGCCACATTGTGCACAGCCTGGGCAAAATCACCCATTTCGAGTGCGAGTTCCATTTTTCCGGTTTCGATTTTGTGCACATCGAGTAGATCATTGATCATCTGCACCATATACGTGCTGCTGCTATGAATGGCGGAAATGATCGTGCGATGGTCATCGCTGAATCCGTCGGTCTGTTCCTTGAGCAGAAAATCACTGTATCCCTCGATCAGATACAACGGATTGCGCAGATCATGCGCCGCCATGCCGAGCAGCATGTTTTTCTGCTCGTTGAGCTGCGTGAGCTGCTCGTTGCTGCGTTCGATCTCCTCCTGCACGATGCGGAGTTTCTTGTTCGCCTGCTCGAGTTCCTGATTCTTTTCGACCGCGTTTTCATAGGTCGAAAGCAGCAGATCGATAATCTGAATGCGCTCGGAGGTCAGGTAATGCTTCTTGTTGGCAAAGTAGATCTCGATGCCCATGCCCGTGCGCGTGCGTGTGCGCACATCCATGTTGATCAGGATGTACTTGATGCGCGAAAGCAGTGCCTCCTCGCTGTACGGCTTGTTGAGGAAGTTGTCGGCCCCGCTTTCGAGGCCGCGGATGATGTCCTGTGGATCGGAAAGCGTGGTGAGCAGAATCACAGGGATCGCGCTGAGATTTTCGTCCGCCTTGATGGTCGAACAGAATTCATAGCCATCCATTTCCGGCATGAGCACGTCGGAGATGATCAGCGTGGGGCGACGTTCGGCGATGGCCTCGAGTCCCTCCCTGCCGTTCGTGGCGAGGCGCACCGCATATTCCTGCTTTTCAAGAATGTACTTGAGTTTCAGGGCCTGGGTCGGGCTGTCCTCGACGACCAGTATTTCAATTCCGGTTGACATATCATTCCTGTTGCGCGATATCGTTGTGTTGGTCCCAGGACGGTGGAAGGCGCATGCCCTGACACGGTCGATGGGCGATGGTGTCCAAAGCGGGCCCGATTTCTTGCACGGGCAGAACGGAGGTCACCGCCTCGAGTTTGATCGCCTCTCCAGGAATTCCGTGGATCAGCGATGTGTCCTTGTCCTGGGCAATGGTGATGGCACCTGCGTCATGCAAACGACGCATTTCCAGGGCCCCGTCATTCCCCATCCCGGAGAGAAGCACTGCTGCTGCGTTCCCACCATAGGTGTCGACGACACTGCCGAAAAGTCGGGCGATGGAAGGCTTGAATCCGTTGACGGGATCGTCATCGGTGAGAAGAATACAATGTTTTTGGTCCACTGTCAAATGAAGGCTGTCAGGCGCCAGATACACCGTCCCGGATTCGAGAGGCAGGCCCTCCTCGGCAATACGGACGCTGAGTTCCGTCTGCTCGCCGAGCCAACGGACAAGGCCCCCGAGATACCCGCTCGCGATGTGCTGCACGACGAGGATCGGGAGCGGGAAATCCCCTGGCAGCCCTGAAAACACCTGCTGCAACGCCTTCGTCCCACCCGCGGATGCGCCGATGACCACGATGCCGATGCGGTGTTCGTGGCGTACAACCGAAGCCATTTCCTGCTGCACGCGAGCGAGGGAGTCCATCCGCTGCCTGTCCCACCGCCGCACGACCTTGACTTCCGAGAGCAGCTGCAGACTCTTGACCAAATGTCGTGCCTCCTCCTCGCGTGGTGTGACGCTCCCGCAGGACGGCAGCGTCAGGATGCCGAGCGCACCGGCTTCGAGCGCATCCGCGCTCTCTTTTACGCCTTCCACTGCATCAGTCTGCGTTACGAGCACGACGACGGGAGAGGGCTGGATCTGCATGATCGAACGCGTCAGAAGCTGCAGGGCCGACCAGTCCGTTCCCCCTTCGACAACCACAACTTCCGGACGGTGCGCCGCGAGTTGGGCGAGCACATGTTCTCCGGCGAACGCCAGTTTGACGATTTCGATGTCACTCCTGCGGCCGAACAGCCGGTCGACACAGGCCGCCCATTCAGAAGAGTACGCTATGACAAACGCGCGCAGCATGTCAGATGAGCCGCTCGATCACGTCGATGAGATTGCTCTGGTCGAAACTGCTCTTGTTGATGTAGGCGTTTGCTCCCACGTCGAAACCGCGCTCGCGGTGTTCCTGCGTTTCAAGTCCGGTCACAAGCACGACCGGGAGTTCGCGCAGCTTTTCGTCCTTGCGGACGGATTCGGTAAGCTCGAAACCGTTCATCCGCGGCATCTCGACGTCAGAAACGATCAGGTCGAACTGTTCCTCCCGAAGATGCGTGAGCGCGTCTATGCCGTCGACGGCGGTTTTCACCTCGAAGCCGGAAGAGACAAGAATGTCATGCAGCAGGACGCGCGATGTGATCGAGTCGTCGACAACAAGCAATCGCTGCCTGCGCCGCTCCCGCTCCTCGGGTTGTTCGCTCCGCGACACGGTCGAAAGTGTCCGTGCAGCATCGAACAGATCCGGTATCTGAAGCACCAGAACCAGTTCGCCAGTGCTCAGCAGCGTGGCGCCGGCGACGGTGCGGACGCGGCTGATCGGCGCGGGCAGGGGCTTGATCACCACGTCCTGCTCCCACAGGATTTCGTCGACTTCGACGGCGATGAGATGGGCGCCCAGCCGCAGCAGCAGTACCGTGGCTTGCGGCGTTTCCTCCCTGCGCGTGCCGCTGCTTCCGCCCGAAAGGATCTCGTCGAGGCGGCGCACTGTGACGGTGCGATTCTCGTAATCGAGAACGTTCTTGCCGTCCAGTTTCGAATAATTCTCGCGATGGATACTCAGGCCACGTTCGACGAACTGCAGGGGCACGACGTAGAGCTTGCCCTGGCTGCGCACCAGCACGCCCCGTGCGTTGGAAAGCGAGAGCGGCAGGGAGAGGCGGAACAGCGTTCCCTGTCCCTTGGAGGTCTGGATGCCGATCTCGCCACCGAGCGCGATGACGTTCTCACGCACGACGTTGAGTCCGACGCCCCGTCCGGAAATATCAGTGATGATGGGACTGGTCGTGATGCCGCTGAGGAACACAAGTTCGAGCGCGTCTTCATTCGTCAGCTTGTTCGCTTTTTCCTTTGATATCACGCCTTCGTCGATTGCTTTCTGACGGACGCTTTCAACGTCGATGCCCCTGCCGTCGTCCTCGACCAGTACTTCGATCCTGCTGTCGGGTGCGGTCTGTATGGTCAGTGTGATATTTCCCGCCACGGATTTTCCCAGGCGTGCACGCTGTGCCGCATCCTCGAGCCCATGGTCCAGACTGTTGCGCAACAAGTGGAGCAACGGATCCTTCAACGCTTCGAGAATGCGTTTGTCGATGCGAACTTCCTCGCCGACGACGCGAAAGCGCACTTCCTTTCCGAGATCGCGGGCGATCTTGCGCACCATCGCCGGCAGCGGATCGGTGATGATGGTAAACGGCAGGAGCAGCAGCTGCTTGGCATTCTCCATCATCGATTCCGACATGGTCTCCATGATATACATCGTTCCGCGACCGTCTTCGAGATTTTTCCCGATGGCGGATTCGATACCCTCGAATTGCCGCGCGGTCCATTTCATGAAATTCTGAAGCTTCTCGTTCTGGCCTGCGTGGGATTCCGCGTCCTTCTTCGCGCTGCTCAGCCCTTCGTACTCCTCGAGCACACTCTGACGGTGCTTCTGGTATTCACGGATCCACTCGCGGCACTGGTCGATCACGCGTCGCAAGTCGGCCGCGTGCCGGCCGAGCATGAACTTGACCGTGCTGAGTTCCTCGGTCTGGCGATACAGTGATTCAAGTTCGGAAATCGGCACACGGATGGTATCCTTGACGCTTCGCATCGCGGTGCCGGCGCCGACAAGGGCAACATTTTCCCGCTCCGGTGGACCGGCTGTGACCGGCCCCGTCCCCTGGTCTTTGTCCGATGCCGGTCCAGCTCCCGGTGTTGGTCCAGCTCCCGATGCCGGTCCAGCTCCCGATGCCGGTCCAGCTCCCGATGCCGGTCCGGCTGCGCCGCCGTTCTGCGGGAGGTTGGAGCCCGCAGACGTTTCCCTGTTATCCGCTCTGGTGGCGGAAGTCCTGGCGTCTGCTTCCGAACGTTTCGATGCGAGCAGCGCAGCGATTTCCGGTGGAAGCGGAGGAAGCGATGGAGGGAGACTGCCGTTCCCATTGCGG
>JAGTUZ010000218.1 GCA_018224415.1 Bacteroidota bacterium
AGGATGTCCTGCTGGAAACAATCCGCCATCGCCTTGTTCATGAGGCACACCTCGGAACGCACCGCCTGCAGCACTTCGTCGGGCGTCATGCCGTCGGGTGGGAGGTCGGTGACCTCGAGTTCGATCTGCTGCTTGAGTCCCGCCACTCGGATCATGTAGAACTCGTCGAGGTTCGAGGCCGTGATGCAGATGAACTTCAGCCGTTCAAGCAATGGGATTCCGGGATCCAGCGCCTCGTTGAGCACACGCCAGTTGAAATCCAGCCAGCTCAGTTCCCGGTTGAAATACGCCTCCGGCGCATAGATGTCCACGCCGGGCTGCGCCGCACCGTCGCCTTGCGCCTGGCTTCCTTTCGCATCCCCGGCGCGCTCGCCGACACGTTCTTCCGAAGCGGCGTCCTGCGCGCGCGCATGCAAATGGTGGATGTTCGTATAGGTGTTCGTTTCGTTTGCCATAAGTATCAAGCACAATGAGTGTGAAAAGGAAATGTACGAAATCGGGGGGACAATTTTTTGATGACAGATTACAAATGACAAATTGCAAATGGCGGATGGCCGTCCGCACCAGCGCGGGTTGTTGGAAACACCTGGGTCGGCTGCCCGCGCTGTCAGCCTGAGGCTGAGCGGGGGTCCGGGGTCCGATGGCGCGCTGGAGCGCGCCGCTCCCAGGTCGTCCCATGGCGCGCTGGAGCGCGCCGCTCCCAGGTCGTCATTGGACTTATCCAAAAATATGCCGATTTTATGAAGATTGCGTTAAATCGAACCTTCATTACAGGATACAGATTCCATGCTCGTCCATCAATGCACCATCAAGGAAGCGGTATCGTTCAGCGGTACCGGGCTGCATACCGGTGCCCAGTGCACGCTGACCTTCCGTCCCGCCCCCGAGAACTATGGCATCCGTTTCGTCCGCACGGATCTCGGCGGCAATCCGGAGATTCCGGCCATCGTCGATTATGTCGTGGACGTCTCCCGGGGCACGACGCTCGGGCATGGCGACATCAAGGTGTACACCGTCGAACACGTGTTGGCCGCGGTGGCCGGCCTGCAGATCGACAACCTGGTCATCGAGATCGACGGCATCGAACCGCCCGTCGGCGACGGCAGCGCCATGCCCTTCGTCGAAGCGCTGAACAAGGCCGGTGTGGAAAAGCAGGAAGCGCTCAAGGATTATCTCATCATCGACCGCAGCATCCAGTTCTCGAATCCCGAGAAGGAAATCGACATCGTGGCACTCCCGCTTGACGATTTCCGCATGACGGTCATGGTCGATTACAAGAACCCGGCACTCGGCAGCCAGCACACTGGCATGTTCAATCTCGAGGAATTCGAGACCGAGTTCGCCGCCTCGCGCACCTTCTGCTTCCTTACAGAGGTGGAGGCCCTGCACGATGCCGGCCTGATCAAGGGCGGATCGCTCGACAACGCGGTGGTCATCGTCGACCGCGACATGACGCGCGAGGACCTTGACAGCATCGGCAAAAAACTCGATCTCGGAACGGAGATGCATCTCAACGACCAAGGCTTCCTCAACGATATCACACTGCGGTACAAGAACGAGCCGGCACGGCACAAGCTGCTCGACCTGCTTGGCGATCTGTCGCTGGTGGGCGTGCCGCTGAAGGCGCAGATCCTCGCCGCGCGTCCGGGCCACGCGAGCAACGTCGAGTTCGCCCGCATGATCCGCAAGCTCTACCTCGAGAAACGCCTGGTGAAGAAGTACCAGCACGAACGGAAGAAGGGCGTGGTGTTCGACATCAACGCGATCACCGAGCTGCTACCGCACCGCTATCCCTTCCTGCTCGTCGACAAGATCATCAGCCTCGAGATCGACAAGAAAATCGTGGGCATCAAGAACGTGACCATGAACGAGCCGTTTTTCGCCGGACATTTCCCCGGCCAGCCGGTGATGCCCGGCGTGCTGATGATCGAAGCCATGGCGCAATGCGGCGGCATTCTCATGCTCAACACACTCGAGAATCCGAAAGAGAAACTGGCCTTTTTCTCCACGATCGATAATGCGAAATTCCGCCGGCTCGTGGTGCCCGGCGACCAGATCGTGATGGAAGTGGAAATGACCAACAAGCGCCGAAACATCATCCAGATGCGCGGCAAGGCCTTTGTCGAGGGCGACCTCGTCGCCGAAGCCGACATGATGGCCGCCATCGTCGACAAGAATCAGGTAAGGAAAAACGGGGAATAGTCGTCCCCTGTTCGCCATACATAGACCGGAAGCATACACAGACCGGAAGCAGAACATGACCTACATCCATCCCACCGCCATCGTCGACCCGAAGGCGGAAATCGCCGACAACGTCACGGTCGGCCCCTACTGCACGATCGCCGCCGACGTGCGCATCGGCGAAGGCACGACGCTCGGATCCAACGTGCTCGTCGACAACGGCGCGCGCATCGGCGCAAACTGCGCCATCCACCAGGGCACGGTGGTGGCGACGCCGCCGCAGGACCTGAAGTACGCCAACGAGAAAACCGAATTCATCATCGGCGACAATTGCACGATCCGCGAGTACTGCACACTGAACCGCGCCACGACGCATTCGTGGAAATCCACGGTTGGCAGCAACTGCCTGCTCATGGCCTACGTGCACGTGGCGCATGACTGCCAGATCGGCAGCAACGTCATCATCGCCAACAGCACACAGATGGGCGGACACTGCGTGATCGGTGACCACGCCATCATCGGCGGCATCACCGGCATCCACCAGTTCAGCCATATCGGATCCCACGTCATGATCGGAGCGCTCTCGCGCGTGGTGAAGGACATCCCGCCCTACACTCTCTGCGGCGGGGATCCGCTGCGCTTCGAAGGACTCAATTCGATCGGGCTGCGTCGCCGCGGTTTCTCGCGCGAGATGCTTGCGCTGCTCGACCGCACCTACCATGCGCTTTACCGCCAGGGAATGAACACGACGCAGGCCCTGGTGTGGATCAAGGAGAATCTTGAACAGACGCCGGAGGTCAACACCGTCGTCGATTTCGTTGAAGGCAGCAGCCGCGGCATCGTCAAGGCCGTGCGGCTGGGATCCTGAGGAGATACCATGGCAACATTGAAACTCGGCGTCGCGGGACTCGGCCATCTTGGCTCGCTGCACGCCAAAATGCTTTCCACCGCCGCCGGAGCCACGCTCGAGGCGGTATACGATCTCAACGTCGCCACGGCCGAGCATGTCGCGGAAGAACACGGCGCCAGGGTCGCGGTCGATCTCGATGACCTCCTGAACAGTGTCGACGCGCTGAGCATCGCCACACCCACGTCGACGCATTTCGACATCGCCGCCGAGGCCATCCGCCGCGGGAAGCCGGTGTTCATCGAAAAACCCATTACCAAGACCGTCGAACAGGCGCGCGAACTCAACGCGCTGGCGAGCGAGCACGGTGTCATCGTCCAGGTCGGACATATCGAACGCTTCAATCCCGCCATCGTCGCGCTCGATGGCTACAACATCGCTCCGCTGTTCGTCGAGTCGCATCGCCTTGCGCAGTTCAATCCCCGCGGCACCGACGTCGCCGTCGTGCTCGACCTGATGATTCACGACATCGACATCATCCTCAGCCTCGTGCGCAGCGATGTGGTTTCCATCGACGCCAGCGGACTCGCCGTCGTCTCCGACACCGCGGACATCGCCAACGCACGCATCACGTTTGCCAACGGCTGCGTGGCCAACATCACCGCGAGCCGGATTTCCCAGAACCGCATGCGAAAGATGCGGCTGTTCCAGAAAAACGCCTACATCTCCATCGACTTCCTGCAGGGACTGGCCGAGGTGTTTCGCCTCATCGACGCCGATGACACGGAGGTCTCCCCCACCTACATGCTCGGCATGATCGAACAGGGCAAGAACAAACGCAACATCGTCTTCGAGCAGCCGCCCGTTCCCAAGGACCACAACCCCCTCAAGCACGAACTGCAGCTCTTCGTCGACGCCGTGCGCAACGGCACGACCCCCCTCGTCGACGGCCAAGCCGGCCAGCAGGCCCTCGAGGTCGCCGAGGAAATCGTGCGGTTGATTACTTGAATCCCCGACGCCGCTCGATGATCATGTAGGCTTCGTTGATGGTCTTGGCCTTGTCGGCCGCGGCTTTCTGCAGGTCCTCCCCGAGCGTGGCCACGCGGTCGGGATGGTACTGCGACATCAGTTTGCGGTAGGCTTTCTTGATCTCGGCTTCCGTGGCCGAGGGCGCGAGTCCGAGCACGGAATAGTAATGGGAATCGTCTCTCTCCCCCGGCTTGCGCCGTCCCTCCTTATGCGCCGCCGCACCCCCGTCCGCACGTTCCTGCGATGCATGGCCCTGCCGTGACTGACCACTGTGCCGTGACTGCCCGCCCTGCGAGTGCTGCCCGGTCGATGAACTGCCCGATGCGCTTGGTCCCGACGTGCGTGCTTCTCCGCGAAGTTCGCGGTCGAAGTCGTCAAGTTCGTCCTTGTCCGCCTTCGACAGGTTGTCGAGGGCGTCGGTGATGGTGCTTTGAATCAGGCGGTTGAGGCGGCGGAGGATTTGCGAATATGACATGGCGTGTGTTTTCGATACTGAACGTCAAACGGAATGCATGGAAAGATGGAAAAATGGAAAAAGGGAAACAATCCCGTCCTCTCGATCCCTCGAATATTCCTTCCTTTTTTCCTTCATTCCATTTTTCCATTTACCCGCGCGAGGGCAACGAGGGCGGCGGTTTCACCTCGGAGGCGGCGGGGTCCGAGGGAAAGTATGTCAGCGCCGCGGGCGCGGAGCAGATCGATCTCCACGTCGCTGAAGCCGCCTTCGGGACCGATGAACAGCGCGAGCGGACGCTCGTC
>JAGTUZ010000219.1 GCA_018224415.1 Bacteroidota bacterium
ATTGATACTCTTTCCGCTCGCTTCGGCGGCCACTGCGACCGAAGCGTGCACGGCAGGCGGTATGCGAAGCATGAGCTTGCCGGAATGTGGTTTATCCGGACGCTCCCCTCTGCGTTCGCAGGTCACGAGATAAAAATCCAGTGCTTCCTCGAACGCATGTCGCACCGCGTCGACATCTTCCCCATGAAACGTGATGACATCGCGGATACCGAGAATGCGTCCCACGAAGCAGCTATCCTCGTCGCTGTATTCGATTCTGGCGGAATACCCTTTATATGTCATGGGTTTCATGGCGTGATTCCAATCCATGTGAGAAATTCTTTCAATGCCCGAAGTTGATAGGGCTTGGCCTCGTTTCCGGGGTGGGGCCGATGGAAATCGATGCGCAGGTCTCCGAACCTGAAACCAACGCGTGATCCGTCGCCTTCGATACAGTCACAGCCAACCGCCCGCAAGAGCGCTGCGAAGCGACGCATGGCGCGCCGCGAAGCGACGCATGGCGCGCCGCGAAGCGACGCATGGCGCGCTGCGCAGCAGCGCAAGGCGCGCCGCGCACGCGGCGCAAGGTGCGGAGCGCTGCGCAGCAGCGCGACGCTACACGTCGAAGTACAGGCCGAATTCGAAGGGATGCGGACGCAGGGCAAGCTGTTTCGCCTCGCGTGTCATCTTGTAATCGATCCAGGTCTGGATGACGCTCTCGGTGAACACGCCGCCCTTGAGCAGGAAGTCGTGGTCACGCTCGAGCGCCATCAGTGCTTCCTCCAGCGAGGCCGGGGTGTTGGGCACGTTCTTCAGTTCCTCGGGTGCCATGTCGTAGATGTCCTTGTCCAGCGGCTCGCCCGGATCGATGCGGTTGATCACGCCGTCGAGACCGGCCATGAGCAGGGCCGAGAAGGCCAGGTAGGGATTGGTGCTGGGATCCGGCGTGCGGAACTCGATGCGCTTGGACTTCGGAGAAGATGTGTACATCGGAATGCGCACGGAGGCCGAGCGATTGCGCTGCGAGTAGGCGAGATTGACCGGCGCCTCGTATCCCGGCACCAGGCGCTTGTAGCTGTTGGTGGTCGGATTGGTGATGGCGCAGAGCGCGGGGGCGTGCTTGAGCAGTCCGCCGATGAAGTGCAGCGCCATCTCGCTCAGACCGGCGTAGCGTTCGCCGTAGAACAGCGGCTTGCCTTCCTTCCACAGACTCATGTGCACATGCATGCCCGAACCGTTGTCTCCGAACACCGGCTTCGGCATGAACGTCGCCGTGCGGCCGTTGCGGTATGCAACGTTCTTGATAATGTATTTGAACAGCAGAAGGTCGTCGGCCGACTTGAGCAGCGGGGCGAAACGCAGGTCGATCTCCGACTGTCCGCCGGACGCCACCTCGTGATGCTGCGTTTCCACATGCAGGCCGCAGGACATCAGCACCTTGACCATCTCGTTGCGCAGGTCGTTGAAATGGTCGGTCGGGGGAACGGGGAAATACCCTTCCTTCGGGCGCGGCTTGTAACCGAGATTGGGACCTTCGTCCCGGCCGGTGTTCCAACTGCCTTCGACCGAGTCGAGTTCGTAGAATGAATGGTTTCCGCCGCTGGAATAACGTACGTCGTCGAAAATGAAGAACTCCGCCTCGGGACCGAAAAACGCCGTGTCGGCGAGTCCGGTGGACTGCAGGTACAACTCGGCCTTCTGTGCGATGTTGCGCGGACAGCGCTCGTACTTCTCCATGGTCAGCGGCTCGTAGATGTCGCAGATCAGGCTGAGCGTGGGCTCTTTCACGAATGGATCAATCATCGCGGTCGAGGGATCGGGGATGATGACCATGTCGCTCTCGTGGATGCTCTTGAATCCGCGAAGGCTGGAGCCGTCGAAGCCGAAGCCCTCGGCGAAACTTTCATCGCTCAGCTGATGCTTGGGCACGGAGAAGTGCTGCCATTGGCCGGGAAAATCCATGAATTTGAAGTCGACCATCGTCACGTCGTTGGACGAGATCGTTTCGAAAACCTTGCGAATGGCGTCTGCGCGCGCGTCGCTCATGGCGTGTGTTCCTCTATGATTATGGTTTGGTGATGAATGATGTAACGTCGATGTTCAAGGTCTCTTTTGTCGTCGACAGCACCACGCTCGTGCGCGTACGCTGCACTTCCTTCCACGACTGGATCTGCGACAGCACACGCTCCAGCCCCGCGGTGTTGTCGGTGCGGATCTTCAGCAGATGCGAACCGTCGCCCGTGATCGCATGACACTCGAGGATTTCGCTACTCTTCTGCACATGCTTGAGGAAATTGTCGTAATGCAGCGAAGTGTCGACCGTCACCTGCACGAAGGCGGTGATGTCCTTGCCGAATTTCGCCGGGTCCAGAATCGCCGCATATCCCTGGACATACCCCCGCTCCTCGAGCTTGCGCAGCCGGTCGCTCGCCGCCGGCAGCGATAATCCTACCAGCTCCGCGAGTTCGCTGCGCTTGATGCGACCGTTCGTCTGAAGGGAATTCAGGATAAGAATGTCAAGTTCGTCGATCATGGGGCCTAAATTTATAATGCTGATTTAGCAAATTACAGTAATTATTAAGGCCACGCAAGTTTGGAGTGAGGGGAGGAGTAAGGGAGGGAGGTTGCGGAGGGCGCAGTGAAAACCGTTTACCGCAGAGGCGCGCAGTGGTGCGCAGAGGAGTTTTTGATTGTTGCTTCTCGAATCCCTGCAGTGCCTCGAAACTGTCATCGAGCACGACAATCAAACCAATCCTCTGTGTGCCACTGTGCGCCTCTGCGGTAAATGTCTTCTCTGCGCCCTCCGCAACCTCCCTCCCTTACTCCTCCACGTATTCCTCCCCATTCCGCGATGCGAGCTGAACAAGGGAAATCCCAACCATAACATAGAAACACACCGTCATCAGCACCCCGCTCGCGGCGATGACCCAGCCCCAGGCGGGGGAATGGTAGCGCAGCAGCCACATACCGCCGAAAGTGACAAGCAGACTGGCGAAGGGCTCGACGACGAGGAAGGACTTGAGAATCGGAGGGATGCCGGAGGAAAGCAGAAAGATGCCGCCGGTGAGAAGGAAGAGCGTGGCGAGCGCGAGGATGTGTGTGTGGGTGATGTTGAGCAGTTCGCTCGGGGATTTCTCGTACTGGATTTCTGCGTGCGCCGGCAATTGCTCGAGTGGAACACCCATGGCCTCGCTGCCGCGAAAGCGTTCGGCGACGCCGTCGGGACGGGAGCCGGTTGTATGGTCCACGAAAAAGACACCAAGGGTGAAACCGGCGGCGGCGGTGAGGAGAAACGCCAGCAACA
>JAGTUZ010000220.1 GCA_018224415.1 Bacteroidota bacterium
ACGTCCTGCGCGATTCGTTTTTCGTGCTGCCGGCGAGCTTCGACCGGACGCTGTCCGTACGCATCGGTATCGAAAGCGAAGGAGGCTTCGGCGACAGCGAGAGCTTCGACGTGTTTGTACCGAAAATCGCTACCAGCGCAGCGGGTGATGTTCCCGCTCCTGCAGCGTTCCGGCTTGTCGGTCTGCATCCGAACCCCGTCGCTCCCGGACAGCCACTGCTGGTCGATGTCGAGAGCCGCGGTTCCCTTCGACTGGAAGTGTTCGACGCACTGGGTCGGGAATGCTGGCATACGTGGACGCCGGAGGGGCGAAGCGGTCGTCAACGGCTTTCATTACGTCTGCCGATGTTACGCGAAGGCCTGTACCACCTGCGTGTGCATGATGGGGACATGATGCAGACGCGACGTTTCGTCGTGCTGCGGTGACGGAGCGCCGCAGCCAGTGAAGACGTGCGCCGCAGGTCGATGGACGTACCCGACCGGAAGAAAGACCGTGCAATGCAAGCAGCACCGGGCGCTGCTTGCACTGGTGATTGTCGTGCTTGCCTTCTCCTCGCTGCTGCCTGCGTGCGCCCTGCTCCAGCCTCGCCGGGAGAAGGTGGTGCTTCCCGAGCCCCCCCCCCGCCGGAACCTGTCGTTCGTCCGCCGGTCTCAACCGCGCTTTCAGATCTTTCCTTCGACACGCAGCTATTTCCCCATGTTCTCTGGGCCGACAGCGTTCTCGAGACACTCGACCGTCGGCACATGGTGGCGCAGATGCTGATGCCCTTCAGCTACAGCGAGCTCAGTACCAGGACGCTTGGCCGCATGCGGATCGCGACACAGGATTTCGGAGTCGGAGGGGTGATACTCTCGAATGGACGATCCGCCGACGCGCGGGCACTGATCGACTCCCTGCATGTCTGGTCGGTCGTGCCTCCGCTCATCGCGGCCGACTTCGAAAATGGTCCCGGTATGCGGATCGAAGACGCGCTCCTGCTGCCTTCGATGATGGCGCTTGGGGCGACGCGCAACAGCGACCTGGTGTACCGGGCAGGATTGGCCACCGCAGCGGCGAGCAGGCGTATTGGCGTGCAGGTCAATTTTGCGCCGGTCGCCGACGTGAACAGCAATCCGCGCAATCCCATCATCAACACCCGCGCCTTCGGCGAGACGGCCCGTCTGGTCGGCGACATGGCGGAGGCGTACATGCGGGGGCTGCAGGACGGAGGGATGATCGCTACGGCGAAGCACTTTCCCGGGCATGGTGACACGCATGTGGATTCGCATACCGGGCTGCCGCTGCTGGATGCGAGCATCGGACGGCTCGACAGTGTCGAACTGTTGCCGTTCCGCCATCTGATCGACGCGGGAGTGGCTGCCGTGATGAGCGGCCACTTGGCCGTACCGGCCCTGACGGGGGACAGTAGCCTGCCGGCGACGTTGAGTCCGATGATCATGGATACACTACTGCGCCGTAGACTCGGCTTCGGGGGACTGATTTTCACCGATGCGATGAACATGAACGCGCTCACGCGCACGGGCATTGGCAACCTTCCGGCCGCCGCGGTCCGTGCCGGTGCGGATATTCTGTTGATTCCCGGTAGTCTTGGGCAAACCATCGATTCGGTGATTGCAGCCATTGACCGCGGTGAACTCGATAGCATGCGCGTGCGGCGCTCGGTGCGACGCATTCTCGAAGCGAAACACCTGCTGCGCTCAAAAGGCAATGCCACAGACAGTGCCGATGTTGACAGCGACGGGGTGCTCGCAACGATGGTAACCCGGACGGATGATTCCACGATCTCCGCAAACGAACAACGGCTCGCGAGGTTGATCGCCGAAGAAGCAGCGACGCTTGTGCGAAACAACGGTGCCCTGCTTCCGCTCGCAGACAGCAGCCGCATCCTTGCCATCAGCTTCGTCCGCCGAGGAGAACCCGCCGTGGCGCAGGCATTCGCACAACGGCTGCGAGAGCGATTTCCGCGCAGTCGTACCCTCGTGATAGACCGTCAACCGTCACGGCGTGCGCTGAACGCCTTGCGCGATTCGCTGCGGGGTATGGACGTGATTGTTCTCGCGGCCTTCATTTCGGTGGTCAATGCCTCTGGCACCATCGGACTGTCGTCGGCGCAGATGCAGGTTGTTCGCACGACCGGAGAAGTGGCGCTGCCAAGGATCTTTCTGTCTCTCGGCACGCCCTATGTCCTCGAAGCACTTCCGGAGGCAGACGCGATGGTCTGTGTCTACGGCGACGACCCTGCTTCCATTGATGCGTCCGTTCGTCTGATCGCGGGTGACATTCAGCCAAACGGTGCGCTGCCGGTGACCGTACCCGGGATCGCCGCGTTCGGCACGGGCTTGCGGTATCCGTGGGCTGCCTCCGACAGGATCACAGAGGCCTTTCGCCACGTCGACAGTCTCATCCTCAACCAGATCGCACGGCGCGCGACTCCCGGCGCCCAGCTCGCGGTTGTGCGCGGCGACAGCCTGGTCTACCGGAAAAGTTATGGGAAGCTTACGTACGACACCGCCGCGACTGCCGTTGATGACAGCACGTTGTACGACCTTGCCTCGCTGACGAAAGTCGTGGTCACGACCACGGCGGTCATGCGACTGGTTGACGCGGGCCGGCTGCATCTCGACAGCACCGTCGCGGCGTACCTTCCGGCGTTCGCGGCGGGGGGGAAGGAACATGTCACCATACGAAATCTTCTTCTGCACAACAGTGGACTCGAGGCCTTCCGGCCGTTTCATGAGATACAACCGGACGGCATTGGTGTGCTCGACAGTATTTTCGGATCCCGGCTCGTTTCCGTCCCAGGACATCGGACCGTATACTCCGATTTCGGAATGATCACGATGGGGAAGGTGATCGAACGGATCACGGGCCGGAGCCTCGACGATTACGCGAAGGAGGAAATTCTCGGGCCTCTCGGCATGCGGAACAGTCTGTTTCTTCCACACGATTCGCTCCGTGGACGCGCCGCGCCGACGGAGTACGACGAACGATGGCGTCAGCGTCTTGTGCAGGGAAGTGTGCATGACGAGACGGCGGCACTGCTGGGCGGTGTGGCGGGACACGCCGGATTGTTTTCCACAGCGACGGACCTCTCGCGCTTCGTGCGCATGCTGCTCGGCGATGGCACGCTGGAGGGATATGACTGCGTGCAATCCGCGACGCTCACACGTTTCACCACGCGGCAGTCGCTGCGAAAAAGCCGTGCTCTTGGATGGGACACAAAATCGGCGTCCGGTTCCTCTGCCGGTCGGTATTTCTCCATGCAGAGTTTCGGACACACGGGATTTACCGGCACGTCGATCTGGGTAGATCCCGTTGCGCGTATCGGAGTGATCTTCCTCACCAACCGCGTGCATCCGACCAGGGAAAATCGCGCACTGCCGCGTTTCCGCTCCGTTTTGCACGATGCAGTGCGGGAAGCGCTGATGGGCCAGGGGGACGAATCCGGGAGTAGATTTTAACCAACGCTTCGTGTTACATTTCCTTGTCAACTCCGATAACACCGTACCCGGAGGCGCTGTACCGATATTTTCGCGCATACCGCTTCTGTATACGTCGCATTCGTCATTTCCGTAAATTTCAGGATGGTGACAGCCATGAGACATTACGCTTCCTACCCACTTTCAGTGCTCGCGATCGCTGTCGCGATGCTCACTGTTTCCTGCAGCACCGTGCCGGTCACGGGCCGCAGCCAACTCAACATGATTCCATCCTCCACCATGCTGTCGATGAGCTATCAGCAGTATGGGGACTTCATGCAATCCAACCAGGTCAGCCGCGATCAGTCCCGGGTGCAAATGGTGCAACGCGTGGGCCAAAAGATCAAGGTTGCGGTCGAGACATACGCCCAGCAGAAGGGGTGGTCAGACCAATTGGAAGGATACCGATGGGAGTTCAATCTGATCGAGAGTCCGGAGATCAACGCATGGTGCATGCCGGGCGGCAAGGTGGTTGTGTATAGCGGCATTCTTCCCATCACGCAGAACGAAGAAGGGCTGGCCGTGGTGATGGGACACGAAATCGCGCATGCCATCGCCAAACATGGCAACGAGCGTATGAGCCAGGGCCTGATGACGCAGCTCGGCGGCATGGCTCTCAACGAGGCACTGGCCAACAAGCCCGAGCAGACACGCGCGCTGTATATGGCCGCATTCGGTTTGGGCTCACAGGTGGGCGTGCTGCTTCCGTACAGCCGACTGCATGAAAGCGAAGCCGACAGGCTTGGGCTGGTCTTCATGGCGATGGCCGGCTATAATCCCAACGAGGCTGTGGGTTTCTGGCAGCGCATGGCGGCCCAGAAGGGCGGACAGGCACCTCCGGAATTTCTCAGCACCCATCCTTCGGACGCAACGCGCATCAAAGATTTGAAGGCGGCCATGCCGGAGGCGATGAAGTATTACCGGAGATAAAACATAATCTATTCCTCTATTCTTATTTATCGGGACATCATTATGGCATATCGCCGTACAGGCATTCTTGTATCCATGCTGTTCCTCACTCTCGCCTGCTCTGGATTCGCACAGGAAGATCCACGTGAGGTGAACGGTCGGATGTGGACCTTTGATGATCCGCCGGTGGAGCGGTTCAGATCACTCTACGGTTTCGAGGCAAGCCAGGACTGGCTCGACGACGTCCGCAAATCAGCGCTGCGTTTCGGTGGCGGCTGCTCTGCATCGTTCGTCAGCGCCGAAGGACTGGTCATGACCAATTATCACTGCGGTATCGAGTCCGTCGACAAGGTCACCGTCGATGACGAAAATCTTCGTCTCAACGGATTTTATGCCGTGACGCTTGAAGACGAGCGGCAGGTGCCTGAACTGTACGTTGACCAGCTGATGGAGATCATCGACGTCACCGAGGAAATCGTCGGGGCGATGTCGGTAGGCACAAACGCCGAAGAGGCGTTTGCCGCGCGGGACGCCGCCATCAAGGTCATTACCGAGCGGCTGACGACAGACGGGTTGCGCAGTGAAGTCGTCTCCTTCTACAACGGTGCCCGCTTCTCCGCCTACCGTTACAAGCGCCACAATGATGTCCGGCTGGTATTCAGTTCGGAACTTCATTTCGCTTTTTTCGGAGGCATTTACGATTTCTGGGCATACCCGCGCTGGTCCTTCGACTGCGATCTCTTTCGCGTGTACGAAGACGGGAAGCCTCTGCAGACGGAGCATTATTTCCGTTGGAGCACGTCCGGTGCAGCGGAGGACGAAGCGGTGTTTGTTGTCGGCAACCCCGGGCGCACGAACCGTCTGGTGACTGCCGACATGCTGGCATACGAACGCGATGTGAACATGCCGTATATCGTCCAGCTGGTAACCGACCGCAAGGAAACGCTCGAGAACGTTGTCCGGAAAAATCCGGAGCAGGGTCCGGTGCTGTTCGACGAGATCTTCGGCATCGTGAATGCGCAGGAAGCCTACGCGGGCCGTCTCATCGGCTTGCGCGATGACGAACTCATGGCCGGGCGCAAACGCTTCGACGAGGATTTTCGCACGAAGCTCAAGGCAAATGAGGACGCATGGGAACGTTACGGGGATCTCTGGGCAGGCATCCGGGCGGTTACGGTCGAGCAGCGCGCCATCGCGCCCGACCTGCTCGCGTTGCGCACAGGCGGTTTCGGCATGAGCGCGTTCATGACGCGTGCAGGCATGGTCGTTGATTGGGTCGAACAAATGGGGAAACCCGAAGATGAGCGCGACTCTCGGCATCAGGGCAAGATGGCTGAACTGCTTGCCCGCAGTCTGTCGAGTCCGGTGGAGGACGCGATGGATGTGGAGATCGACGCCATCGCACGACAACTGAAAAGGATGCAGAATATGCTGCAGCCCGACGACAAAGCGCTGAAGCTGGCCCTGAAAGGAGAGGAACCCGAGGTCGCGGCACGTCGCCTGCTGGCGGGGACTGTACTTAAAGACAGCGTCGTACTTGCGGGAATCATCGATCGCCATTCTCTCGACGGCATCAACGACGATCTGCTGGATCTGGCCGCACACATGCTTCCACGCCATCGCGCTGCGACCGAACGGTCTCAGGAACTCGCTGCGAAGCTACGCGACCTGACCGGGCAACTGGGCAAGGCGCAGTACGACGTGTATGGCAACAGCATCCCCCCGGACGCCACATTCACACTGCGCATTTCCGACGGCATCGTTTCCGGCTATTCCTACAACGGGACGATCGCACCCACGCACACGACATTCTACGGCATGTACGATCATCATCATTCCTTCAAGGGAAGCCCTGCCGCGTGGGATGCGATGATGGGCGGCAACGCGTGGGAACTGCCACCGCGCTGGAAGACGCCACCACCGGGACTCGACCTTTCGACACCGATGAATTTCATTTCCACGACCGATATCATTGGCGGGAATTCCGGGAGCGCGATCATCAATCACAAGAAGGAAGTCGTGGGCCTCGCGTTCGACGGCAACATCGAAAGCCTCGCCGGTGCCTATATCTTCGCACCGGAGAAAGGCAATCGCACCATCGGCGTCCATTCCCAGGGAATCATCGAGGCCCTGCGCCACACGTACAAGGCCACCCGCATTGTCGATGAGATCGAACGCGGACGCAACAACTGAGAATCAGAATTCTGCAATACATGAAAGGAGACGATATGAAACGTATCACGCTGTTCCTGCTCGCGGTGGGGCTACTGCTCGCGTGCGCATCGCCGGTCACGGCACAGACGGAAGTGCACGAGAAACTGCTTCCATTCAAGGATCTCTTGGGACGCACGTACAAGGGCAAACTCGGAGGCTCTGACACCAAGAAGGAGCAATGGGACGTCATGCGCTTCGACCGTTGGCTCAATGGCAACGCCATCCGCATCCTGCATTCGGTTAACGAAGGCGAGTACGGTGGCGAGACCATTCTCTTCTGGGACGAGAAAAAACAGAGTCTTGTGTATTATTATTTCACGACCGCAGGATTCCATTCGACGGGTACCATGAAGATGGTCTCCGATTCAAAATGGATCTCGCATGAAACGATCACTGGAAACCAGAACGGAATCACGGAAGTGAAGTCCACCGGCGAAATGACGCGTGACGGTTTCCTGAAGACCAGCAGCGAATACCTGCGAAAGGGCAAGTGGGTGCCGGGACACTCAGCCATTTACGAGCAGGTCGCCTTTCTCGACGTGAAGTTCAAGTAAACACTGCTTCCCTTCCGCGGGGCATGCCGGTCATATTACCGGAGGACCTCATTGCGGTCGATCGAGCAGCTCCAGCATTTTTTCCACGGAAGCAACTGGAAACGCACAGGCGAAGCCACGGCATACATACGCCGTGGCTTCGTCGTTTATGGGACGGTGGGTGGCGGTGTACGGCGCCAGGGCATCGAGTGCATCGTCCTCGCCATCGCTGCGATACAGCAGCACGCTGTCGGGCAGCCAACGTGAGCGCACGGCGCGAGCCATGTCACGGACATGGTCTGGTGTCGCGCCGCACAGCACAATCTCCGTTCCCGGCTGCTGCGCGGTGTGCAGCGCCCATAACATGACGGAATGTCCTGTGGGATACCGGTCGACCACCGAAGCAAAGGCCTCCGTGATTGCCATGGCACGGCGCTCGTACTCCATGTTTCCTGTCATCTTCGAAAGCCGGAGCAGGGAGAGTGCCGCTGCGGAATTTCCCGAAGGCAGGGCACCGTCCTGTGCTTCCTTGCTTCGTACGATCAGCTGCTCCGCATCGGACGCAGTGAAGAAAAGGCCGCCATCCGACGGATCGCCGAAAAGTATGAGCATTCGGTCGGCGAGATCGACAGCGGTATGCAGGTAGCGGGTATGGAAGGTCGCCTCGTACAGGTCGATGAGTCCCCACACGACAAAGGCATAATCCTCAAGGAAGCCGGGGATACCCGCCTCCGTCCCGCGCAGGCGGCGCAGAAGGCGGCCATCGGGATCGCGCATCCGTTCGAGCAGCGCATCGGCGGCGTGTGCCGCAAGTTGCGTGATGTCTTCATTTTCGAAGGCCTGTCCAGCCCGAGCGAGCGCGGCGATCATCAGGCCGTTCCATGACGCAAGCATCTTGTCGTCGAGCGACGGGTGGATGCGCTGCGCGC
>JAGTUZ010000221.1 GCA_018224415.1 Bacteroidota bacterium
GTGCGCGGGGGTCCCTTGGTCCTTGGCCCTACCCCTTTCCTCCCCCC
The DNA here is from genome assembly GCA_018224415.1 of Bacteroidota bacterium. GTDB lineage: Bacteria > Bacteroidota > Ignavibacteria > SZUA-365 > SZUA-365 > SZUA-365. The sequence continues at coordinate 48 of JAGTUZ010000221.1, forward strand.
CGTAACTCTCTTCCCTCTCGCGTGTTCCTGTTATTCACGCATTCCGCAGCATTCACGGGGCACGCATGTCTGCCGTTCGAGCCGAAGCACTTCCTGCCTCCACGTTTCGTTGTTTCTCACTGATGCTGTCCGCCGCGCTGCTGGCGGCGCTGCTGCCCCTTGCGGTTTCGGCGCAGCCGTTGCTGAACTTCAAGCGCGTGACGGTGAACTGGCCGACGATCGAACTGTACATGGCCGCCGGCTGTGATGGCGAAGCGGCGTACAGCATGACCAAGGACAATTTCCGCATCCTGGAAAATGGCGTCGAGGTGCCGTCGTTTACGCTGTGGTGTCCGGGTCCGAGCATCCGCTGCTACGCATCAATCGTCCTCGTGGCAGACGTCAGCGCCAGCATGCGGGGGAGCGGTTTGTCCGGCATGAAGATGGGACTGACGTTCTTCGCCGATCTGATGGACGGTCTCAACGACGAGGCGGCGATCGTCACGGCGGGGGATCCGCCGCGCGTGCTGCAGGGAATGACCACGCAGAAACCCGTGCTCATGCAGGCCATCGACGGACTGACCGCCTCGGGTGGTTCCGCAATCTACGACGGGGTCATGCTGGGCCTTCAACACATGATCGATTCCGGCGTGAATCCGTGTCGGGGAGTCATCCTGTTCAGTGACGGCATGGACAATTCCTCCGCGGCGATGGCGCAGGACATCATCACCCTCGCCAATCGTCACCGCATCCGTGTCTTCCCCGTCGGCGTGGGTGAGGTGATCGATGCCACCGAGCTGGAGCTGATCGCGCTGCTCACCGGCGGACGGTATTATCAGACACCCAATGCCGGACAGCTCGCCGCGATCTACCAGGAAATCACGGCCACCTGGGGTTGGTATCAGGAATGCGTCATCACCTACGAGCGCGACTGCGCGGACGGCCTCATGCGCACGGTGGAGCTGCAGCTGAAGGACTTCTGCGGCGGCGACGACGTGAAAGCCAAGACCTACCGCGCGCCGCTGGATTCGACGACCTTCACCGTGCAGCGCCTGCGCATCGGGGAGGTCACCTCCGTGCCGAGGGAATTCGTCACCGTGCCGCTGCAGCTCGACGCCGTGCCGCGGGACGCGAAGCTGCGTCCCTTCGACATCACGGTGTTTTCCGGTCCCGGGGGACTCCCTCTGCTTGATGTGCTGGTGCCGCAGGGGAGTCCGTTGTCCGGAATTCCTCTCCTGATCGACCGCACTCCCGACAGCGTGCGATTCCGTCTCGACGAGGAAGTCGCGCTGAGCGAGAGCGGCGTGCTGCTGGAACTGCGGTATTACGCCTCGGGCGTGTTCGACAGCAGCTGGTTTCCGCTCGGCGCAAGCGTGCACGACGCCGGGGCGCTCTGCGCTGCGACGGAAGTGGACAGCGGCGGCATCCGCATCGTCCCGCGCCTGCTGCCGCGCATCATGCCGGAGGGACCCGTCGTTCTCTGTCCGGGTGGCAGTGTCGAACTGCGCGGGAACGAGGGCTTCGTGCAGTATCGCTGGTCCACCGGCGACACGACACGCACGACGGTTGTCGACACCGTCGGCAGTTATTTCCTCGATGTGATCGACGGCGACGGCGACACGCTGCGCTCGGAAGCGGTGGAAGTGCGTCTGCGTCCCGAGCGTCGGGTCTGGCTCGAGGCCGAGGGTCCCACCACCGTCTGCCGGGAGGAGCGCGTCACCTTCCATGTCGCGGGCGATACCACGGGCGTTATCATCCGTTGGCAGAATTATTCATGGCAGGGCGGGACCTTCATCAGCAAGGCGCCGGACAAGGTCTGGGCCACGGTCGAGGATGAATACGGCTGCCGTTTCGTCACCGACACCGTATGGACCACGGCCTACGATCCCCCCGTGACGCTGAACGTGCCGGACACGGTGTTCGTCTGTCCGGGAGACAGCGTCGAACTGACGGTGCTGGAAGAATACCCGTTCTATTATTGGTACGGGGGCGTGGACGGCAGCGACAGCGTGCGGAGCATCTCCGGCAGGGCGGACGGCGGATGGAAAGGCACGGGCGAGTACAGCGTCTACGTCCGTGACGCAAACGGCTGCCGCGGCAGCTGGCACAAAGTGCTGGTGAAGGAATTCCCGCGCCGATCGCTCTCCCTGCTCCCGGCGCAGCGTCTCGTGCTCTGTGGCGGCGCCGAGGTACAGGTCACGGCGCGTGAGGAATTCGCCGCGTACCGCTGGTCCACCGGCGAAACGACGCGCAGCATCACCGTCCGCGCGGGCGCGGCGGGAAGCACGGATACACTGATCCTCGAGGGCGTGTCCCCCGAGGGCTGCATCACTCGCGCAGCACCGCTGGTCGTCGGGAGCATTGGCATACCGAAGCCCGTGATCACTCCCGGACGCCTCACCGCGCTGTGTCCCGACGACAGCGTGCTGCTCGACGCGGGTGAGGGCTATGCGGCCTACCGATGGTCCACGGGCGACACCACGCGCCGCATCAAGGTGGGGGACGAAGGGACGTACTTCGTCGAAGTCACGGCCCACGGCGGATGTACAGGAGTATCGGATACGGTATTCCTGCAACGGGAGCTGACGGAGTACGTGCCCGTGACCTACGCGGGCCTCCCGTCGCTGTGTGCCGGCGACACGCTGCAACTCGAGGCGCCGGCGGGCATGCTGAAATACCGCTGGAACACCGGCGACACCACGCGCACGCTCGCGGTGAACAGGGCCGGACGTTATGCCGTGGTGGTGCTTTCCGCCGGCGGCTGCGAGGGAATATCCGCGCCTGTGCAGGTATCCTCGCGCGCCTCGGATTGGCCGTCCATCCAGCGGAACGGACTCGCGCTGTCGGTGTGGGGGAATCGCGCAAACATCGTGTCCTACCAATGGCTGCGCGACGGTGTGTCCATTCCCGGCGCGAACGGTCCGGACCATCAGGTCACGCAGACCGGCCGTTACGCCGTGGAGATCGTCGACAGCTGCGGCGCGGTGAGGCGCTCCAACGAAGTGAATGTGACCACGCTGGCGGCAGACGAGCGTCCAGAATCCTTCCGTGTCGACATCTATCCCGAACCCAGTGAAGGGCTGGTGACCGTCGACCTGCGGTCCGTACGCGGCATCGTGCGCGCCGATTTGATCGATCTGCTCGGCCGCCGCATCCAGCAAGAGCAATGGCATGCCGACGGCGAGCTGCGTGCGCGGATCGATTTCCGTACCGCCCCACCGGGGATGTATCTTCTCCGACTCGTCCATCCCGACGGGCAGGTTATTCGACGGTTGATGAAAACGAGGTGAAAATCAATATGCGTCAACATATGTTTTGCCGAGGACGCACAGCGAATATGTTCGCCGTCCTTCCCGGTCTCATCATCGCGGCGTGTCTTCTCCTTCCCCACACAGCATTTTCGCAGGCAAGTCTGAATTTCCTGCGCGTCACGGTCAATTGGCCGACGATGGAATTGTATTTCAGGGTGTGGTGCGATGGAAAGCCGGATTATTCCGTGCAAAAGGAAAACTTCCGCATCCTGGAAAACGGACACGAAGTTCCTGATTATACACTCTGGTGTCCCGATCCCACATTCCGTTGCGCCGGATCTTTTGTGTTCGTGGCGGATGCCAGCGGGAGCATGCACGGCGCGGGCATGGAGGAGATGCGAAGGGATCTGAAATCAATGACCGGGATGATGGACGGCGTCGTCGATCAGGCCGCATTGATCGCGGCAGGAAGAGACGCCCGCACCATGCAATTCATGACGGAGGAGAAGCTGCTTCTGCTCGCCGCGATCGACAGCCTGCGCGCATCGGGCGCCTCGGCGCTGTATGACGGTGTCATGGAAGGAGTATCGCATCTCATAGGGAATGGCATCAATTCATGCCGGGCACTGATCGTGTTTTCGGATGGGTGGGACAATATCTCCGTCACGACCACGGCGGAGATCATTGCGCTCGCCAACCGTCATCGCATCCGCATATTCACCGTGGGCGTCGGATTTTTCGTCAACACAGCGCCGCTGGAAATGCTTGCACTGTACACCGGTGGAAGGTCGTTTCGGAATCCGGATGCGGAACAGCTGGAGGCGCTGTACCGGGAAATCACCACGGGTGCGATCGGATCGTTCATTGAATGCGTGATCACGTACGAACGCGACTGTGCCGACGGAAGCGAACGTACCATTGAACTGCAATTAAACAATTTCTGCGGCGGAGGCGGTGCGAAGACAAAGACCTACCGCGCCCCGCTGGATTCCTCGCGCGTCTCGACCCAGCGCCTGCGAATAGGGCATATCGTTTCCACTCCGGGTGCGTTTGTGACGGTTCCGCTTCTCCTGGATGGAATTTCGCGAGAAAACCTGCTGCGTCCGTTCGATATTACCATATACAGCGCATCAGCAGGAAGCCCGCTGGTCGATGTCGTGCTTCCTGCAGGGAGTCCACTCTCCGGCGCCGCGTTGATCGTCAACCGGTATTCCGACAGTGTCCGATTGCAACTCAACGCTGCAGTCAGCGCAGGCGCAGGAGTGACACTGCTGGAAATGCAGTTCTCCACCGCTGGCATCCAGGACAGCGTCTGGGTCCCGCTGCGAACACGCATTCAGGATGTCGACGCACTCTGCGCGAAGACGGAGGTCGAGCCGGGCGGCTATCACATTGTTCCTCGCCTCCTGCCGCGTATCACGCCGGAAGGAACGATAATGATCTGTCCGCGAGGGACAGTCGCACTGACGGCCAATGAGGGATTCGTTGACTATCGCTGGTCCACGGGAGACACGACGCGCGGGATCTCGGTATCCCGTGAAGGACCATACTATGTTGACGTGATCGACGGTGCCGGGACCACGTTGCGCTCGGATACCGTGTATGTACAAAGGCGAGCAGAGCGGAACGTACGGATTGCATCATCGGGACCGCTGACCTTCTGCAACGGTGGATCAGTGACGCTTTCCGTTGCGGGTGATACCGTGTCCACACAACGATACTGGCATAACAGTCACAATCCGGAGGAGACATTCATCGCGAGGAACAGTGGATCGTACTGGGCTTCCGTGCTGGACGAACACGGCTGCCGCCATTACACGGATACTGTTGTCGTGACCGAATTCGACCCGCCGCTGACGCTGAACATCGGCGGCAATCATGTGTATATCTGTCCCGGCGACAGTATCGAATTGCGCGTTGTCGAGGACTATCCGCACTATTACTGGCAGCGGGCGGGGGATGTGGTGGACAGTACGCGCGGGATCATGGCGACCGTCAACGGCGGAGTGATGAGCGGTGGGAAATACAATGTTCGCGTGCGGACGGCCGATGGTTGCGAAGGCAATTGGTATTCAGTCTATGTGCTGCCGAGGACGCTGATCACGCCAACCCTGTTCCCGAAGCGTGTGGTA
>JAGTUZ010000222.1 GCA_018224415.1 Bacteroidota bacterium
CCTTCTCCTTTCCAGTTTTGCCTTCGCACAGAACGGCGGCACGATCGAGTCACGGTATGGCATCGGCGAACTGGATCTGATGTCCACTGTCCGTCAGCGTGGCATGGGTGCCACCGCCACCGCACTGACATCGTCGACCGACATCAGTCTCTCCAACCCCGCCACCTGGTCGAGCATCGACGAACTGCGACTCGAAGGCGGACTTTCCTATGAGTATCTCACGCAGTCCAAGTCCGACGCTTCCATCGCGATCGGGAGCATCAAAGGATTCAGTTTTGTGTTCCCGCTCGAGGAGAGCCTGCGTCTGCGCCTGGGTTCCTCCATCATCCCGATGAGCAGGTCGGATTACCAGACGCTCGGCACAGGGAGTATCGACGGGCAGTCGTATTCGGTGAAGTACGAAGGCGCCGGTGGCATATCGATGTTTCGTGTGGGCCTTGCGGCCGAGCCGCTGCCGCATGTGCGCATCGGTGCCGCGTATCAGTACTATTTCGGAACGATCGAGCAGATATCAGAACTGCGTTTCGACAATGGTCTCTGGTACAATGCGCGGCAGACACGTGCGACCAGCCATTCGGGTTCGGGTCTGTTGCTGGGTCTGCATTACGATGGTATCCGCAGTCTGAGTCTTGGAGCGACCGTGCGTCCGCCGACATCGTTGAGCGCCAGCCGGAACCTCATCATCGAATACAGCACCGCTGATTCGACGCTCAGCGGATCGGGTGGGACGCAGGACCTTCCGCTCGCCTTTTCCGTCGGCGCGGCATGGCAGGCAAACGACGCGCTGCTGTTTGCCGTCGATTACAGCCGGCAGGACTGGAGCGAGGCGATCATGTTCGACGGGAAACAAAATGGGCTGGGCGAGGCGTATACATTAGCTGTGGGCGCGGAATGGTACCCATACAAAAACGACCTGGAAGCGCGCACATTGAGCCGAACGGCATTTCGCCTCGGATTCTATCTCCAGCAGCCCTACATGGCATTCAACAATGAGAAAACACAGGAATATTTCATCACAACCGGCGCCGGTTTCCCGATTTTCGGAAGCAACCGCGCCAATGTTGCGATCGAATACGGCTGGCGAGGAAGCGAGACCGCGACGCTGGGAACACAGTCGATCCTGCGTCTTTCCGTTTCCGTCAGCGTCGGCGAATCCTGGTTCATCCGGAAATCCAACTGACCGATCCGCACATGGCAGGTCCCTCTCAACGTTCTCTCTCCGGAGCCCATCGGGCATCCGGAACGTCGCCAGACGGTCCACTGTTCTCGACCTATTCCGATTTCGACACTGGAGGATATCATCATGACCCGCTCCGTCCACACGCTTTTCGCTTTCATCCTGTTTGTCGTGTTGGCTGTGCAGCCCTTCGCGGCCCAGGCGCAGGAAAACGGCGAAGACCAGGAGAAGGAACGGCTGCTTCGCCGCAACTGGAGCCTGTTTCTCGAATACTTCAAGACCAACGATTACAAGGCGGCAAAGCGTGCCGGCTGGCAGATTCTTGAACTCGATCCAGCACGTTTCACCACCTTCCACAGCAAGATGATCGATCTGTACGATTCGCTCGCGACGCGTGCCGAGGATTCCGTTCTGCAGAAGGAAACAGCGGACACGCTGATCTGGCTTATCGATAACGCGATCCAGACCTTTCCCGACAGCAAGGCCGAGTTCTCCCTGTTGAAGGGTTACCAACTCGAGCGTCAGTTCCCCGACCGCGACAAGGACGCCATCTGCGCCTATGAAGAAGGCATCAACAGCGATTACGCGAATGCCGACATGTACTCCCTGATGCGCCTGGCGCTGCTGTATTCGAAGTACCCCGAGACCAAGCAGCAGGCGGTGACCGTGCTGCAGGCGATCATCCTCCGTGACCCGAACAACGAGACCGCGCAGAACCTGCTCAAGAGCCTCATGGAGAACCCGGAAGAATATATCGGTGTGCTTCGCGACGCCTACTATGCCGACCCTGAAAACACCACGAAGCTCTATGAACTGGCCAACGGCTTCTACGAACTCGTGCAGGAGTATGACAGTGCGGCCGTGTACTTCAAGAAACTCACAACGATCTCGCCTGACGTGAAAAACTACTGGCAGCGCCTGGGAGCCTCGCTCCTGTTCATCGAGGACTACAAAGGCGCTTCCACCGCCTACAAGCGCGTGACGGAACTCGATCGGGAGTCGAAGGAGGCCTGGATGAATCTCTCGCGTTCGGTGCTGCAGGAAGGCAAACTTTCCGACGCGCGCAGCCATGCGGAAAAGGCGTCGGCTCTTGATCCCTCCTGGGGCGCGCCGCACATGGTGATTGCCAACGCCTATGAAATGGCCGTCTCGCGCTGCGTCGAAGGAACGCGCGGCGGTTGGGCCAACATGAAGGTGATCGACAAGATGGTGTACATCCTTGCGCAGACGGAGTACGGACGCGCGGCACAGGACCCCACGTACGCGAGCCAGGCCCGCGAGCGTTCGAAAACGCTGAACTCCCTGACGCCCACGGCGGAAGATCTGTTTGTCAACAAGATTCCCAAGGGCGTGCCGTATGCGATCAACAAGGACTGCTACGGCTGGATCGGCCGCAGCGTGACGCCGTGAGCGCACACACGATGATTGCACTCGCATCCGACCACGGCGGGTATCGCTACAAGGAACGCACAAAGGTGCTGCTCGACACGCTTGGCCTGGCCTGGAAAGACTTCGGCACGGACAGCGAGGAAAGCGTCGATTACCCGGACTTCTCGCACGCCGCCTCGGAGGCCATGCAGCACGGGGAATGCGACCGCGGCATCTTTTTTTGCGGAACCGGTATCGGCATCAGCCTTGCGGCCAACCGGCATCGGGGCATCCGTGCCGCGGCCTGCCAGATTCCCGAAGCGGCCCGTCTGTCGCGGCTGCACAACGACGCCAATGTGCTGGCCCTCGGTGAACGCCTTATTGACTGGGATACCGCGGAACAGATGATCCGCATGTGGCTCGAAACGCCGTTTGAAGGTGGCCGCCACGAACAGCGCATCGCGAAAATCGAAATCGAATAGACTGCTGCGAGCATTCCGGCATCCCGGACGGCAGCAGGAGAAACGAAAAGGTCCCGTCAGCAGAATGTTGACGGGACCTTTCACTTTCGCGGCGCAAGGTTGGCCTCCGCGGGTCACTGCACGCAGGAGTGCGCGGGATTACATTCCGTATCCGCTGAATGCGCCGGCGATCGAGGCAAGGAGGAAAAAGGTGAAGGCCACGATCATGCCTTTTGTGCGGCTGATGGCGGCGACCTTTTCGAAGCCGATGCCCAGCACGTAGTAGGACCAGATGACGATCGGATTGATCACCATCAGCAGGCGGTTTGTGAGCGAGGACATGTCCGATCCCGTCAGCAATGCCGGACTGAGATTCGCGAAGGGCTTGCCGGTCACGAAGGTGAGCAGCAGGCCAACGAGCTGGTCGATGATGGAAATAAACGTGCTCAGACCCGCTGCCGAGAGAATGAGGCCAAAGGTGGCGTCACCCTTCATGATGAAGCGGATCACCAGCCAGTAGAACAGGCACAGGATGAAAAACACGATCACGAAACCGACACCCGCCGAAATTGTGCCGGTGATCTTGAAGAAGCCCTCCATCCCTTCGAATTGCTCGACGGCTTTCTCGGCCTGCTCCTCGGTCATGTTTCCCTTGTCCACTTGCTCCTGCAGCGACTTGGTCTGCGTCTCCATCATCTGCGCCATGAACTCGGGATTGGAGAAACGGAGAAACATGCCCACGATGAGTACCAGCGCCGTGAGGGCGACGGGCACCAGCCAGTCAGTGGTACGCGGTCCGGCGGCACGGACGTTCTCGTAGGTCGGAGACGGCTCCGTCAGAATTCCGACGAATTTGTCCGTTATCGAGAGCGCTTCCACAGGAGGAGGCGGCATCGTGCGCATCCCCTCGTAACCGGTCTCGGGTTCGTTCATCGTATCATCGGTCATGAGGTGTTCCTTGCTGTTTGTACGATATTGGCAGAATGCCAGCAATCTACGGTTCCGTGCCGCTGTACGCAACGAAAATTCCCCAGCGGGGAAACAACGCGCATTGGAACAGGGCCTCGGCCCGGCACGGATGATACACAGCCGGGGCGTGGTTTTCGTCTCGACATTGTCCCTGTGTCCGCACTATATTCCAGTATGTTTGACATATCGGGGCAATCATGACCAGCTCACTCTCCATTCGTGTGATTTTCCTTCTTCTTTGCATGCTGCTGCTGCCGCAGGCATCGCCTGCACAGTGGCAGTGGCTCAATCCTCTGCCCGAGGGCAACGAATTCCTTGACGCCACGTTCATCGATGCACAGAACGGCTGGATCGTCGGAGGGAACGGCGCACTGCTGCGCACGAGCAACGGCGGGGCGAGCTGGACGGCGCAGGCGAATATTCTCCGCACGACACCGTTTCTTGGATTGAGCGTTGTCTTCACCGATGCCACCACCGGGCTGATCTCGACCAACACCGGCCTGCTGCTTCGCACGAGCGACGGCGGGTTCAGCTGGGTGCTTCTGCCGCGCGCGGCGCTGACCCTGCAGAAACTGCGCAAGGCACCGGACGGCAGCATCTGGGGTGTCGGCGGTCTTGGTGCCATCGCCCGCAGCACCGATGCGGGACTGAGCTGGCAACGTCTGCCGACGGGGATCACCACGGTGGTCTACGACATCGCGTTTCCCGATGCCCAGACGGCGGTCGCCGTATGCGGCGGCGGGACGGTCCTTCGCAGCACCGATGGCGGACAGAGCTGGAGCAGCAGTGTGGCGGGCATCGCTACCGATATCATTTCCATCGACTTTCACGATGGGCTTTCCGGCTTCGCCGTGCAGAAACCCAAATACCTCCTTCGAACCACCGACGGCGGGGTGAGCTGGGCGGATACGTCTTTCCTCGTGAACGAACTGAGCCAGGTACGCTTCGCAGACGCCTCGACCGGATGGCTCGTGAGCAACAGTCCCGGTTCGGTGTACAGAACAGAAGACGGCGGAACGAGCTGGCAGTTCGTCCCCGTCGAGCAACCACGGCGCTTCACGTTTTATGCCGTGTATCCGATCGACGCGCAGAAGGCGCTGCTTCTCGGTACGGGAGGCGCAATGATGGTCACGCAAGACGGAGGCGCATCCTGGTCGCAGCGCGGTGATGCGGTCACCCGCCAGCACATGCGCGGAATCACGGCGCTCGGCGACAGCGCTGCCTGGGTCTTCGGTGACGGCACGGCCCTCCATACCACGGACGCCGGTCAGACCTGGAGCGGCAGCGACACGATCAGCCTGCCGGGATTCCGTTACGGACAGGCGCTTTCCGCCACGCGCCTGGTCGGCGCCGGGAGTCAGGGACAGATCTATTTTTCCAACGATGGAGGACAGTCGTGGCAGACGCAGGTCCTCTCCGCGAGCGGGCAGATCGAACAGATCACGTTTGTCGACGACCTGAACGGCTGGCTGGCAGGAGCGCACGGGACGCTGGCGCGCAGCAGCGACGGCGGGGAGACGTGGATCGAACTCGACGCCGGCGTGACACATGATTTCAATGCCATCGCTGCGGTCTCTGCACAGGAGGCATGGGTTGCCGGCAACAACGGATACATTTTCCACACGACGGATGGTGGGACGAACTGGACCGAGCAGGCGACGCCCGTGAACACGCACCTGCAGACGGTGTTCTTCACCGATGCGATGAACGGATGGGCCGGCGGACAGATTGCGCTGCTCAGGACCACCGACGGGGGCGCGACGTGGACCTCGGTCACAGGCCTGGCCGGTCTCGATGTCATTTACCGCATTGTGTTCACAGACGACAGGCATGGCTCCTTCATGCTGAGCCGATCCGTCGCGCGGACCAGCGACGGCGGTGCGACGTTTTATCGGACGGACTACCCTGCGGTAGGACTGCAGGATCTCGACGCAACGGCAGACGGTCATCTATGGCTCGCCGGGAATTTCGGGATCATGCAGCGATACACACCGGCCGCGGCGATCCACATTCAGCCCGACCTGCTGGATTTCGGCGATGTGGCGGTCAACAAACGTCTCGATCAAACCATCACCGTTTCGAACCGCGGGGAGATTCCCCTCGATTTCAACAATGTTTCAACCATCGGCGACGGCTTCCTTTTTGTCAGCGGTGATCTATCGCCGCTCGCCCCGGGCGACAGCCGCGTGCTCACGCTGGGATTCGCGCCTCTTGATACAGGACGGGTGTTTGGCACAGCGACGGTTTTCTCGAATGCCGCCCTGGGTATTCCGTTTATCGACCTCGTTGGTCGCGGCGTGCCGCCCGGAACCTCCGCATTCATCCACGCCCCCGACACACTGGATTTCGGCAGTCTGCTGCTCGGGACCTATGCGTCCCGCTTCGTTCGGCTGACCAACCGCGGTACGCAACCCCTGCTTGTCCGCGCGGAGCGTTCGAGCGGTGGGGACTCGACGATGTTCCAGGTCACACTGGAATCAACGTTCTTTTTCGCCGCGGGGAAAGTGGATTCCGTGCAGGTGACCTTCACTCCACTCAGACAAGGGGACTTCACCAGCTGGCTGCTGGTGGAATCGAACGATCCCGTCGAACCATCCTACCGCATCCCGATTCGCGGCAGCGGAATCACTCCGGTGATCAACACCGATGCGGTTGTCGATTTCGGTTACGTGCTCCTCGACAGCAGCAAGATCAAGGATGTCAGCATCCGGAATATCGGTCGCGCGCCCTTGAACATCGCCAGCTGGACGCCTGGAGGAGCTGATGCGGCACTGTTCGCTTACGCCGATCCAGGTCCGCGAACCATCGCTCCGGGCGACTCTCTTGTTTTGCCGGTGACGTTCACGCCCCGCAGTTACGGCGAGAAACATGCGGTGATCACCGTTGTATCCGACGACCTGGTGAACGGCAGCTACGACATCGTGCTCCGCGGCAATGCCACGACGCTCGGCATCGAGGCGCCCGCCCTGGCCTCGGACGTCATCCTTCAGCAGAACTATCCCAATCCCGTGCGCCGCGGCGACGGACAAACGCTGTACACCGTGACCATTCCCACCGCGATGGGGCTTCGGCTCACGGTGCATGACATGCAGGGACGGGAAGTGCTGCGCGTTGCCGACACACGTTTCGATGCGGGCAGCCACGTGATCCCCGCGGATCTCTCCGACCTTCCGAGTGGAAGCTATCGTGTGTCCCTGATCACGCGTGATGCGCAGACATCGGTGCATCGAAGTGTCATGACCATCGTCACACGATGAAGGCATGACCACGGAAAACGCAGCGATCCTGGTCGGGGAGTTTCTTGCCTTCATCGAGCATGCTCCGCCGCCGTATTTCTTCTGGCATGCGCCGGAAGGCGATGTGCTGATGGCAGCGGGGTGCGCCCGGTCGTTTGATCCCGTGGATGCGAAGGACTGGAGACAGTGGGCAGTGTCGGAATTAGGTGCCCCCACGGAGAGAGGCGCACCTCCGGATGCAGACGCACCGTCGGACATGCCCTTCATCGCGCTGGTGGGATTCGCGCCGGGTGATTTCGCGCCCGACGATTTCGCGCCGGGTGGATTCGATTATCATCCGAATGCAGTTGGCAGATGGTCTGGCTTTCCGCGCGCACGATTCTATCAGCCACGCCAGGCGGTGCTGCGCAGAAACGGGGAGGAGCGTCGTTGGACCGACAGGCAGCAGCGTGCGCTTCCTCGGGCGGGCGAGGCAGCACAGCCACAATCCATTGACGTCATCGACTGGGATCGCGAAGGATTCACCTCTCGCGTCCGCAGCGCGCTCGCGCTTCTTCGCGAGGGGGAACTCGAGAAGGTTGTGCTTGCGCGTGAGTGCCATGCGCGGTTGAAGCGCCCGGTAGATCCCGCGCGGAGTCTCCGCCGGATGCTTGCACACCCGTTTTCCTTTTCCATCTGCCATTCGCCCGACGGCGAGCGGTATTTCTTCAGCGCCACGCCCGAGCGCTTGGGGCGCATCGATCAGGGGAGATTCGAGACGATGGCCCTCGCGGGAACGGCGGAGGTGCGGGGGCGCCACGGGCGGGTCGGCGAGGGGGAAAGCAAATCCGAAGCGGAAGAGGTTGCGGAAGATCTTCGCATGCGCCTGCTGGGAGACGTGAAGGAACGCGCAGAACACGCGTATGTCGTGGAGATGATCCGGGATGCCGCCTCGACGTTCGCCACCGGCACCGAGGTGCAGGACGTGCGCGTGCTCGAACTCCCGCACATGCGTCACATGTTGACGCAGATCAGCGGACAAATGGCTCCGGAATGTGGAATGCGGCATCTCATCGCCGCGCTGCATCCGACCCCCGCGGTTGCGGGAACGCCACGCGCGGAAGCAACACGTCTGATTGCGGAACTCGAGCCCTTCGACCGCGGACTGTATGCCGGCTGCACCGGGTGGTTTCTCGGCGATGGGGATGGCGATGCCGCGGTGGCCATCCGCAGCGCTCTGGTGCGAGGGACAGATGCCACGCTCTGGTCCGGCGCGGGCATCATCCGTGACAGCGATGCAGAGGCAGAGGAGAGGGAAACCCGTGTAAAGCTTCAGACCATGCTCGACGTCCTGGGAGCATGACGAGATCAACGTTCGGGGAAACATGACGACGGAGCAGCAGGCGGGATGATTGCCGCGCACGCGGAGAGACAGCGGGGGGAAACGTGTCCGGGAGTGTTCAATTTCGTATTTTCTTCTGATCCATCACCGTTGTCCCTCTCACTGCCTACCGACACCGCTTGTTGCCATTCGCAAATATCAACCAGCTCTGGTCCCGCTCCATCGCCGACGAACTCGCACGTAGTGGCGTTCGCCACGCGGTGATTTCACCCGGTTCGCGCAGTACGCCGCTGGTGATAGCGCTTGCGGCCCATCCCGACATCACGGACCACTCGGTCATCGACGAACGCTCCGCCGCCTTTTTTGCGCTCGGACTGTCGAAGGCGACGGGAGATCCGGTGGTTCTGCTGTGCACGTCAGGGACAGCCGCCGCGAATTATTATCCTGCCGTCTGCGAGGCCGATGCGTCGCGTGTCCCGATACTGCTGCTCACGGCCGATCGTCCCGCGTTTCTGCGAGACAGCGGTGCGCCACAGACGATGGACCAGGTCAAGCTGTACGGCGACCGCGTGCGATGGTATGCGGACACGGGACTGCCCGAGGCGGACCTTCCGCGGCTGCGCGCGCTGCGCTCGA
>JAGTUZ010000223.1 GCA_018224415.1 Bacteroidota bacterium
GGCGAATGGCCTTCTTGATGTGGCTGACTTCCGCTTCCGTCTTGCGGCCGCGCAGGGCGGAAAGGATGTCCTGCGACGAGATCAGGCGGTGGGCGAACTTCGTGCCTTCGAGCATCCCGGTCAGCAGCAGGTACATACCATGTGTGAGCCCGTCGGCCATGACACTGTCGGTGGAGTAGTTGATCGCGATGCGGCGGGGATTCTTGCGTTTCAGCAACGTGAGCAGTTCATCGCGTATGCCCTGCACATAGGGCACAACCGTGGCGAAGTTGCCTGCATCCTGGATGCTCGCCACATCGAGGCTCCCCGCGATGGCGATGGTCTCGCCGTCGCGTGTGATGATCCATGCGGTCTGCCAGGTTGCGTGCTGTCCGATGACCATGTCGATCGCCGGATCCGGCATCGCCGTGCTTTCCCGCACGAAGGTGAGCCACATGTCGATGTTCTTCTCCTGAAGGATGCCGATAGCCTGTTCGATTTTCTGCCTGATCATGCGCTGCCTCCGTGATTGTGCGATTCCTGTCGAAGCAGGAAGATACCTGATACACAACAATCATGCACGTCCCCGCGATTCCGCCATTCCACCATTCCATCTCACAGACTGTCGCATCTTCGGATCAGGAAACCTATATTACCCGGAGGGCGATCAACGCTCTCAATATTTTCTTCGAAAATCCATCAGCGTCCATGAACATCATCGTGATCGGCGCCGGATTGGTGGGCACGAGTCTCGCCGAACAGCTGCAGAGCCAGGGACATAACATCACGGTCATCGAGACGAACGCCGCCCGCGCGGAAGCGGTGGGGGACAAGCTCGATGTGCGCGTGATCACCGGTTCGGGGAGCAATCCCCAGGACCTCGAGGATGCCGGGCTGGATCAGACCGACATGCTCATCGCCGCCACCCCGGTGGACGAAGTCAATCTCATCGCCTGCATGATCGCACTGCAGTACGATGTGACGCACCGCATCGCGCGCATTCGCAACGCCGATTTCGCCCGGCTGCAGCCGGAGCATTTCGGGATCACCAAGGTCATCTTCCCGGAAGAGAACACCCTCGACGCGGTGCTCAGCATCATCGAGACGCCGGGGGTGATCGACGCGCAGGATTTCGCCCGCCGCGCCGTGCTGCTGCGCAGTTACCTCATCACACCCGACATGCCGGTGGCCAACCGCAACCTGGCCGAACTGCGCAGTGATCCGCGCGGAAGCCGTCTTCTCGTCGTTGCCATCATCCGCGACGGCGGGGTCGTGATTCCCCGTGGCGACACGGTCATCCTTCCCGGCGACAAACCGCTGTTCATCTTCCCCCGGGAGGCCCTCGCGAATTTCCTGGGTCTCGTCGGCATCGATCCGTCGACGAAACGGAAGGTGATCGTCTACGGCAACACGCTCACCGCCATCAACATCGCGCTGGCGCTCAAGCATGAAATGGATAGTGTGGTGTTCATCGACCCGGACCTCGAGCACGGGAATATCGCCGCCGCACGCCTGCACGGCATCGACGTCCTGCACGGACGCGGAGACGACGCCGATGTGCTGCGCGAGGCCAACGTGCGTTATGCCGATTTTTTCATCGCTGCTTCCGAACACAATGACGAAAACGTACTATCCTGCCTGCTTGCCAAATCCGAAGGGGCATGCGAAGCGATCGCCATCATCACCGACGACCAGCATACCGACCTCTTCCTCTCCATCGGCATCGATCACATCATCAATCCCCGACAGCTCACCGCCGGAGGCATTCTCGGCGTCATTCTTCCCGGCTTTGTCAGCACCGCGCTGCACATCCAGAAATCCGACATCGACGTGCTTCGCCTCCCGGTGGAGGCAGACGCACCGGTGGCGTTTCGTCCGCTCAAGGACAGCTGGAAACGCGCCCTCGGTACGTCCATCGTCGGGGCAGTGCTGCGTGCGGGTGAGATGCTGATTCCGACAGGTGCTACCGTGCTGCAGCCCGGCGACATCGTCATCGTCTTCACGCGTGCCAAGGGTATCCGCAGGGTGCGCAAGCTCTTCGGTTCCGTCGAACGTCGCATCGGCAGCGGCAATGCGTAAACGCACCGTCCTGTTCGGCGTCGCGCGCCTCCTTCAGGTGATGGGTCTGGCGATGCTGCCCTCGGCCGTCATCGCCTGGTTCGACGCGCCCGGACTCACGGGAGCGGAACGCTTCTGGGCACCGGAGTTCATGGGCTTCTGGATCGCCATCCTCGCCTCGTTGCTCGTGGGCAGCATCACGATTGTGTTGATCCGGAATAGCGCGCCCGCGCAGACCGTGCGGGAAGGCTTCGCCATCGTGACGCTCGGGTGGATCGTGCTTGCACTGTTCGGCGCCATCCCCCTGCTCGTCTGGTTTCTCGCCAACGGCGGAAGTGCCTCCGTCGCGGGAGTCACGCGGGCGCTGACCGACAGCGTGTTCGAAATCATGTCGGGGTTCACCACGACGGGATCAACCATTCTCACCGACATCGAAGCCGTGCCGCGCGGACTGCTGTTCTGGCGCAGCTTCACGCATTGGCTGGGGGGCATGGGCATCGTCACATTGGCTCTCGTGATCTTTCCTGCCATGGGAGTCTCGGGGTATCACATGTTCAAGGGCGAAGTCCCGGGCCCGACCACCGAACGGCTGCAGCCGCGGCTTGCCGAGACGGCCACCATTCTCTGGGGCGTCTACGCGCTGCTCTCGCTGGCCGAAACACTGCTGCTGATGATAGGGGGCATGGACTGGTTCGACGCGCTGTGTCACACGTTCGGCACCATGGCGACGGGGGGATTCAGCACGAAAAATCTATCGGTCGGACATTTCGACAGCGAGTTCATCCACTGGGTCATCGTGGTGTTCATGTTTCTCGCCGGAGTGAATTTCCTGCTGCATTACAACGTCCTGCGCGGCAACACACGCGTACTCCGGGCCGACAGGGAGTTCCGCTTCTACGTGCTCGTGGTTGTCGGGGCGACGCTGCTGGCCACGCTGGTCCTGCAGCTCGAGGGACTGCCCTCGGCCGAGTATTCACGCACGCACTTCCGGAACAACCCCGCGCCCTACGAGGATTTCGTCGCACACGTGCATGCCGAGACGGAGAAAGTCGACTCGTTTTACGGCAGCCTGCGACAGGCGGCCTTCCAGGTCGTGGCGATCACGACAACCACGGGATTCGGATCGGCGGATTTCGACGTCTGGCCGACAACGCTGCGTCTGCTGCTGCTGGTGTTGATGTTTTTCGGGGGGTGCGCCGGGTCGACGGGCGGAGGGATGAAGATGATACGCATTTTGATCAACATGAAAGCGGCGTCCCGGGAGATCATCAAAATGGCCCGGCCACGCATCATCCGCCCGGTCAAGATCGGCGGTGTTCCTATAGAGGATGCCCGGGTCGGTAATATCGTTTCCTTTTTCATCCTCTTCCTCTCCCTCAGCGTGTTTTCCGGGCTGCTGATGACCTTTTTTGTTCCGGATCTGATCACCGCCTATACGTCGGTGGTCGCCTGTCTGGCCAACATCGGTCCGGGTCTGGCTGGTGTCGGTTCGACCGAGAACTTCGCCTGGATTCCCATTCCAGGAAAATGGATCCTGATATTCAACATGCTGCTCGGCCGACTGGAAATTTTCACCGTACTGGTCCTGCTGCGCGCATCGATCTGGCGCTGAACGGCAGAATCGCCGCACGCGTCGATCCCTGCGAGCGAGGAGGCAGCGCGGTGTTGCCGGTTGTGGCGGGGTAAGGCGGGCTCAGTCTGGAAGGAATCGGTCGTCCAACCAGTCGAAGAGATGTTGGTTGAGCAGGGGAAGATTGCTGAAGTGATTGTGTGCGTCGGCGTAGTGCAGCGAGGGAATGCGTATGAGCGTCTTGTCATCGCTTCGCACGCTGTCGATGAACTGCTGTTCCTGCCGCACCATTTCCGGGATCAGGAAGCTGCCGCCGAGCGACAGCACAGGACAGTGAATCCTGTACAGCAGATCCCCGACCGCGTATGCTTCCATCTTCTGCAGCAATGTGTGCAGACGTAGGGCTCCGAAGCGCCGGCCCATGGACTTGATCAGCAGTTTTAGTTCGTTGCGGAGGATGGACGGAGGGAGTTCGTTCAGCTCATCGATCTCCACATCCACGATCATGGCGCGGTGGCCGATCATCTCGCTGAACAGCGGCCGCATTTCCACGTATGGGGGATTGGAGACCAGCGCCTTCACGCGCGGATCAAATGCCGCGACGCGCATGCAGAGGTAGCTGCCGATGCCGTCGCCGACCAGTGCCAGACGCTCCGAATCCACGTCACGCCGGTCGTGCAGGAAATCGAGCGCCACTTGCAGCGGAATTTCGTAATCGTGACGCAGACAGGAGTCGGGATCGATGCGCAGCACTCCGGACTGTCCGGGTCCCTGGAAGATCACCACATTGTAGCCGCGCTCGAGGGCCGTGACGCCGTGGAAGAAGTACATTTCCTCCGCGCTGCTCTCGATGCCAGGAACGAGCATGACGGTCGGCCTGGTGGCTCCCGAATTGTCCGGTGCGAGGAAGTACAGGACGAGCTTTTGGTCACCGGTTGCGAGGTCAAAACGTTCGTTATGCGTCGGCATACGGTGCAGGGCCTTCTCGAAGCACTCCTGGCTCTTCAGACCGAGTTGGACGTGTGTGCCGCCGTTCATGATGGCGTAATACTCAGCCATCTGGAAGTAGTTGGCCGCGCGGAGAAACATCTCACCAGACCTTGCATCCCGTGACGCGCTCTCGCTGGTCTCTGCCACTGCTTCCAGCTCCGCTGCTATTCCGGACCATGCCTGCGCCCAGTCAGCGGCCACGCCTTCGTGCACCCTGCGCACCGCTTCGAAGCATTCGCCGACGGTCGAGGCGCCGTACTGTGTTATTCCGAGTTGCCGAAGGATCTTGAATTCGGCGTCCGGGAAGTTGAGAAGTCTTGTGAGAGGAGTATTTGCACCGGAGTACGGTGTGTTCGATCCGGATTGGCTTTCAAGTTCCATACAGTGACCACGCTGTAAGAAAACTGCTTCCTTAGGCCTTGCGTTGCGCCCGTTGTCGAAAAAAGGCGAAGGAAAAGGGATAGGCTCTTTCCGAAGGCAACAAGAATCACGCCGAGATTCTCCAAGGAGTCAACGTATTAAAATCGGCGCATTTTCAGCGATTTCATGTGAATAAAGCGAACACAACGTGAATATTGCGCACTATGGAAACGATCTCGGCAGGAGCGATTTTCTCGAATGTGCCCACCGGAATGTCCAGCGAAACGCCGCGTCCGTTATGAAATTTGCACATAGCAGGAAGGAAAAGATTGAATGTGCAAGTGAGAAAAAAAAATCATATACTGAGGGAAATATCTCTCTTTCTTTCCTGGAGGTTTTCCATGCGCAGAACCGCTACCTTGCTGGCGATTGCCATAGCTGTCCTGTTTGCCACGACCAGCCACGCGCAGGTTTCCGCGGACAACATCATTATCCGCGTGCGCACGGTCTGCAACCAGGGGCAGGGCGGCACGCTCCTGGCCGCTGTCGACTTCAAGCCGCGAAGCAACATGTGGGCCCCGAATTACGGGCGCATCGGCGGATACAGCATCGTCTTCACGTTCACTTCTTCCAAGCTCTTCTTCCAGGGTGCCGGCCAGCGGTACCAGACCGGCTACTGGGGCAGTCCCTACCGCAGCCAGGCCTTCGGTCCTTCGGCATGGTTCAACCAGCACGCACACTCCGGAAATCCCAATTCCGCCCTCCCTGTCGAGGCCCAGTATTTCACTCCTTCGAAGGACTGCTCGGGCAATTCGATCAATGACGGCTTCTTCGAATTGATGTACTACCAGATGAACATCCAAGCGACCGCGAACGGGACGGTCAACCTCGGGCTGTACGACGTGCAAGCCTACCAGACCTTCCCCTACCAGCAGAACGTCAACCATACCGCAATATTCAACATGGATCTGACGATGAACAACAACGACTCGGTGGAAGTGGTGACCGGCCTGGTCATTCCGGTCGAGCTGTCGGCCTTCAACGTCACCCCGCGTGCCGATGGCAGCATGCTGCTGAGCTGGCATACCGAGACCGAGACCTCGAACCTCGGCTTCGAAATCGAACGGGGAGACGGCGAGAACTTCGAACGCATCGGCTTCGTGCAGGGCCGCGGAACAACGACCGAGCCGTTCAGCTACGCGTGGGTCGACGAATCCCCGGTCTCGTCGCGTCCCGACAACATCGTGTATTACCGCCTCAAGCAAATCGACACCGATGGAACATCCGCCTACTCCGCGATGGAACCCGGCGAAATGATCCCGAATACTCTCGGACTCGAGGCGAATTACCCCAATCCCCTCAGCATCGGCTCCTCCACCAGCGTGCCGTTCACACTTCCCGTTCCGGCCTCGGTCGCACTGGCCGTGTACAACGCGATGGGACAGAAAGTCGCCACGCTGTTCGACGGCATGGAACGCCAGGCGGGTCGCCATGTCGCTACCTGGAACGGACGTTCGGATGCAGGCGAGACGATGCCGGCGGGCGTGTATTTCGTGCGCTTCTCGGCGGAATTCGGCGGTGAGCGCCTTGGCGACATGCGGCAGATCTCCGTTATTCGCTGATCTCCGTTATTCGCTGATCTCGGTTATCCGCTGATCTCAGGTACTCGCTGATGATCATTCCCTGCTGATGTTCGCTCCGGGGATTTTCCCCGATACATACGAGTTTGAATCTGATCGAGGACCATCACGCCGGATGGTCCTTTTTTTTTCCGCTGGCGAACATTTCGTATTTTTCCATTCCGGACACGGAGTTCTTTCACCTACCGAAGAGATATAGTATGTCCTACCTCGTCCAGACCGATCCCCGCATCCACGACATCATCCATGAAGAGACCAACCGGCAGATCACCAAACTGCAGCTGATCGCGTCGGAAAATTATGCTTCTCCCAGCGTGCTCGAAGCCACCGGCAGCGTCCTCACCAACAAGTACGCCGAGGGGTATCCCGGCAAGCGCTACTATGGCGGCTGCGAATTCGTCGATCAGGCCGAGGACCTCGCTCGTGAACGCCTCATGCAGCTGTTCGGTGCCGAGTACGCGAACGTGCAGCCGCATTCCGGCGCAACCGCCAACCAGGCCGTGTATTTCACCTACGTCCAACCCGGCGACAAGGTCATGGGCATGGACCTGGCCCATGGCGGACATCTCACGCATGGCTCGCCTGTGAACTTTTCGGGCAAGCTGTATGACATCGTGTCTTACGGCGTCGACAGGGAAAGCGGCATGATCGACCTCAATGCGGTCGAGGACATGGCCGTGCGGGAGAAGCCGAAAATGATCATCGTCGGCGCAAGCTCCTACCCGCGCAACATCGACTACAAGGCCTTCCGCGCGATTGCGGACAAGGTCGGCGCCTTTCTCTGGGCCGACATCGCGCACCCGGCCGGACTGATCGCCGCGAAGCTGCTCAACGACCCCGTGCCCCACTGCCATGTGGTCACCTCCACCACGCACAAGACACTGCGGGGTCCACGCGGCGGCATCATCATGATGGGCAAGGACGGGGAAAATCCTTTCGGACTCGTCGCTCCGAAATCCGGTCGCGTGAAAATGATGTCGGAAATCATCGACAGTGTCGTCATGCCGGGCATCCAGGGCGGACCGCTCATGCATGTCATCGCCGCCAAGGCCGTGGCCTTCGGCGAAGCACTGCAGCCGACCTTCCTCGCCTACCAGAAACAGGTGAAAGCCAATGCGGCACAACTGGCGGAGCTGATGGTCGAACGCGGCTTCAACCTCATTTCCAGCGGCACCGACAACCACCTGATGCTCATCGACCTGCACAACAAGAACGTATCCGGCAAGGAAGCCGAGAACGCGATGGAAGCGGCCGGCATTACGCTCAACAAAAACATGGTCCCCTTCGACGACCGCTCGCCCTTCGTCACCAGCGGTATCCGCATCGGCACGGCGGCTATCACCACGCGCGGCTTCCGTGAGAACGACATGCGCTTCGTGGCCGACATGATCGACACGGTAATCTCGAACGTCGGCGATACGGCAGTGCAGGAAGACGTGCGCGGAAAGGTGAAAGAGTACTGCACGAAGTTTCCGCTCTATACCGAACTGACGGACTGAGTCAGACGGACTGAGTCAGACGGACTGAGTCCTTCCCTCTCCCCAGAATCCGCGACGGCCGCTATCCCCGATGGCGGCCGTCTGTTTTTTCCACTTCGGACTGCAGCACCCGCGCGTAACGCGCAGCATGCGCAGCCCATGAATATTGCTCGAGAATGCGCCCCCGTGCCTCGATGGACTGCCGGCGCAGTTCGGGAAGACGCCCGGCCAGCTCCTGCAGTGCGGAAGATATCGTGGCCGGCGATACGACATCAAACGGAATCACCGCGGCACCGAGCGCAACGAGATCAGGAACCACGCCGGCGTGCGCGCATGCGACCAGCGGCAACCCAGACCCGACGGCCTCGAGTGCGACCATTCCGAAGGACTCATACTCCGACGGCTGCACCGCGGCGTCGGCTTCACTTCGAAGGATCCGCAGCTTCTGTGGCGAGACCCATCCATGCCAGGCAACGGCGTCCCCAAGGCCGAGCTGCCCCGCCTCCCGTTGCAGCTTGCCGCGTAGATAGCCGTCTCCTGCGATGGTCAGTCGGAAATCGCAACCGGCCGACGTCCGCGCCTCCGCGAGTCCGCGCAGCAGCAGATGCACGTTCTTCGACGGCTGATCGAGACGCGTGACACAGAGCAGACGGATCGTTGCACCGTTCGTGTCCGAGAGTACATCTCCAACCTCACCTCCTGCGGCGTCACTCCCTTCCGCGTCACTGCCTTCCGCGTCACTCCCCTCCGCGTCACTCCCCTCCGCCAGTGCTTGCGGGGTCGGTGCTTCCATCTCGAATCCGAGCGGAATGTCCACGAGCCGCGTCTCCGGCAGAAGTGCGCGCAGCTCGTCTGTCTGCGTGCTGCATTGCGTGATCACGACATCCGCTTCGGCGGCGTATCGAAGGATCCATGCCCGAAGCCGGCCCAGTCCGTCCGCGAAAAACGACAGAAGTGTCTCGTTTTCATCGATCCACACCGGCACGCCGTTCACCCGCGCCGCTTCCAGGGCCAGCGGCGCGGAAGGATGCACGAAATGCACGAGCACGACGTCCGGTCGCAGGTCGCGGATGAAGGCGGTCAGCCAGCGGTGCTGCTGCAGGCGAAACAGCCACGGGGTCAACGACCATCCCAGACGATCGGGGATGGTGAGGCAGCGACGGTGACGGACAGTGACTCGCGGGAACGGATGTTCCTCCGCCGGAAGCTCCAAGCGGCGTCGCAGCTGACCGCGGTCGTACCCACCGAGGAATAGATTCTTCAGTCGTGGGAAAAGGCGCACCAGAGAAACGACTTCCACCTCCGCGACTGTCGATATCGCCCGGAGATGAGACAGCATCCATGCCGTTGGACTGCGATCCGGGTCCACCGGGTAGCGGTCGGTGACGACCAGCAGGCGCGGACGTCGGTCACTGCTGCCATGTTTTCCTGTTTCACTCATGCGCATTCTGCCGGACATCCGAACGTCAGCATCCCTCACACTGGAGGGTCCACCCGGCGCGCCGTGCATCGTCCCAGAATGCGGGATAGGATTTCGCGACCGACCAGGGCTGATCCAGCAGGACGTCCCCCTTGTGCACGAGTGCCAGCAGCATCCCTGCCATGACCAGGCGATGGTCACCGTGGGTCTCGAACAGGGCGTCTGGCTGCGGCGGCGGAGACGGGTGCAGCATCAGGCCGTCGTCACGCACTTCGGCGTTCACACCGACGGCGCGCAGCGAGGCGGCAAAAGCGTCGAGGCGGTTCGATTCCTTGTGGCGAAGGTGTGCCACGCCTGTAAATGTGACCGGGTGTGTGACACCACCTGCCGCAGAGAGCACTGCGACGGCAAGCACGGGCAGGAGATCCGGTACGGCAGACAGATCGATCTCCTGCGGCGCGCGGCGTGCGTCACGAAGCTTGATCAAATAGGCCTCCACGGCACCGTCGGGCTGGCGGGGAATGCGTGCCTTCTGTCCCGTCTCGATCGGATGTCCGAGAAAATGCGCCACATTCCAGACGGCAGACGAACTCTGGTCCGCTTCGATTTCGATGCTCCATTTTTCGTTCAGACGATCGGACTGGTTGAGTGCGACGACGTCGCCATGGGCGATGATCTCCACGCCCGCCTGCTCCAGCATGGCGTAGGTCAGGTCGAGGTAGCTCCGGCTTACGGGATCACCCAGCAGCCGGATGGTGAACGGCGCCTCGGCGCCAACGGCCAGAAGGGCGATGGCGGAGACATACTGCGAGGACTGCGAGGGATCGACGGAAAACACCTGGGGCATCCGCTGCCAGCCGCGGACCACGTAGCCCTGTCCCGACCCGTCGTGAAATTCCTCGATCGTGGCGCCGCCGCTGCGCAGCGTGCGCAGCAGGGCGTCGTGCGGACGTCGCATCAGGGCGGGGCTGAGCAGGAATTTCGTGGGCTTTACGTTGGTGCAGGCAAGCGCAAGCAGGAAGCGGAACGTCGTGCCGCCTTCGCAGACAAACAGGGTGCGCTCCTCCTCCTCGTCACCGAGACGGAAACCACGGTTGAGATTGTCGACGAGATAGCCGCGCGGCGTTTCCTCGATGGCATACCCGAGCGTACGGAGACCACGGAGCATGCAGCGCACATCGTCTGCCTCGCTGTGTCCATTGATGACGGTCCGTCCCATCCGCTGCGCGGCAATCACCAGCGCGCGGTTGAGCTCGGATTTACTGGCTTCGATGCGCAGCGACGCAGCCCGCGGCGTGGTCAGCGCGGTACGGACGCGCGCGCCGCGAAAACGCGCGGCGACTGCACGGAGGGCCGCCGTCCAGTCCGCGGCGGAGAGCTCCGTCGTAACTGAGGGCGTCCCCACGTCGCGAAGCAGCACCGACCGCAGATGGCCGTCGCTGCGTTTCTTGTCCCGGTCGATGGCCGCATGCAGCACACTGTCGTCCGGCAGCTCCGGCAACGGTGTCAGCAGGGGAAACAGCGTGTCGCGGCACTGGGCGGCGCTGTCCGATGGCAGTCCGCGCTCGGCTGCGAGATCGATGCCGGCCGCCATCCCCCATGCCACGGCTGCACCGTGGCTGAGGCCTGTCGTGAGTTCAAGTGCATGCGCGAGCGTGTGTCCCAGATTGAGCACGGTGCGAAGCCCACGTTCCTCGCGTGGGTCGGAGGCGACGATGCGCCTCTTGATCGCGACGGCGTGGTCGATCATCGGACCGAGCAGTGAACGGATTTCCTCGAATGGCGCAAAGGTAAGCTGCTCGATCTGTCTGCCATGCAAGGCCCACGTCGCCCCGGCGTCGCCCAGCCACAGCACCTTGAGGAGTTCGACCATGCCCTCGCGCCGCTGCGCGACGGGAAGCGTGGCGAGGAACTCTTCCACCAGCAGCACGCGCGATGCCGGGTAATACGTACCGAGTTGGTTTTTTGCGCTACCGAGATTCACCGCCGTTTTCCCGCCATGGGCCGAATCCACCATGGCAACGAGCGTCGTGGGCACATGCCAGAGATCCACCCCGCGCCAAAGGATACTTGAGAGGAAGCCTACCGCGTCACCGACGCTGCCCCCGCCCACGGCGACCAGCGTCAGCGGCCTGCCCGTGCGCCGTTGCAGCACATGCTCGGCAAGCGTTCCGACGCCTTCGAGTGTTTTCAGTTTTTCACCCGCGTCGACGAGCAACGGATGCGGCAGCCGCGCAAGCAGTGACTGCGGCAGGCGGCGATCGGCGACCACGACGGCATGTTCCGGCATGATAATGTCGGAGAGCGATGCGACGCGTTCCGGACGGATTCCTTCACTCGCTTCCGTCATCGGCGTACCCTCTGCTGGTGAACATGAAGGGAATATACGAAATCGGCGGAGGACAGGCCCATCGACCCGTCCTCCGCCTCCTTCACGATTGATGGCCGACCCGAATCAGCGGAACATGTCGTCCACGGGCAGGATTCGGATGTTCTCCTCTGAAAAAGGCAGTGCGTACGTGGAGATGATCATGTCTTCTTCCAGCACTTCGGGCGGCTTGGGAGTGTCGTAGGTCACCGGACTCGGCGCATTCGCCACGAGCGCATTCTTGAAGGATTCGGCATCGCTGGTGACCACGGCGAACTTTACGCGATCGGTGCGCAGATGGCGCCGGATGGCGTCGTTGACCTGCTCGCGCGTGAGTGCCGCGATCTTGCGTCGGAACAGCTCGATATAGTCGCCCGTGATGCCGTAGAACTTGCTGTCCACCGCATAGCCGAGGCGATCGGACGTGGTCTTGGCGTACTGCAGCGCATACTTGTCGAGAAATTTCTTCGTCAGTTCGAACTGTTCCTCCGTCAGGCCGTTGTCGATGACCAGCTGCAGTTCGCGCATCGCCGCGCGCAGGGCGAAGTGCCGGTGCGCGTGCTGCACGGGCCGGAGCCAGACTTCGAACAACTGCTGCCTGCGGGCGTTGTTTGGCGCAGGCATCTGCCGCCGGCCGCCGTTGGGGAAAATCTCGATGTACGAGTAGTCGCCGTAATTCATTCCGCGCGCCTCGCGGATTACCTGGTACAGATGCGAGGAGGAATTGCGATGCTCGCCAAACCAGGAATTGAACAGCGCCAATGCGTAGAAATCCTCGTCTCCGCGCAGCACGGAAATCGGAAAACCGAAGCTGATGGCCGTCGCATCGCATTCCTTCTCGACGACGAGCATTTCCAGCCCTTCGATCGGCATCGGCGCCGGCGGATCGGGCTGCTGCGCCGCCCCTTCGGGCAGCGTCTGCAGGTCCGACTCGAGCCGGCTGACGAGCGAGTTGTCGTAACCGCCGCCAAGGCCGATCACGACATTCTCCCGCGTGTACCACTTCTGGTAAAATGCGCGCACGTCGTCGAGCGTGATCGCGTCAAGACTCGAGAGCGTGCCCGTCTCGAGATGGCCGTAGCGTGTGCCTTCATAGACAAGGTTGTAGAATGCGGCCTTGCCCAGTTCCTCGTCGTTGGCGTAGCGCAGGCCTTTCTCAATGCCGTTGCGCATGTTGCTGCGGATGCGGTCGAAATCCTCCTCGCGAAATGCCGGATGCAGGAGGGCGTCTGTCAGCAGTCCGTAGTACTCCTCGATATTGTCACGGTGCACACGGCCGACGATGACCGTCATGTCCTTGTCGACGCTGGATCCGTACCCGGCGGCCATCGGATACATCGCCTCAATGATTTCGTCATAGCTCCGTTTTTCGGTGGCTCCCTCCGTCATCAGGGAGGCGGTCAATGCGGCAAGGCCCTCCTTGCCCTCCGGATCGTTTTGCGAACCGACCTTGAACCAGATGCGGAAGGAGATCGTAGGATCGTCCTTCACCGGAAGAAGCACGACGTGTTCGGACGAAGGGACACTGCAGGAAGACATGATCAATCCCGTGATGACGAGGAGAAGGGTGAAACAACGTGTATTGCGTGGCATGGTCAGTCCCTCCCCTTCAATGTGACGACAGTGCGGCGCTTCGGCGACAGGTAGGTCGCAACGGCCTGCTGGATATCCCCGGCAGTGACGGCGTCGTAGGCCCGGTACAGGGTGTCGACCGCCTCGATGCCACCGGTGATGGCGACGAAACGCGCCAGACGTCCGGCCACCTTGTCAGGCGTGTCCAGATTCATGAGAAAAGAGTATTTCAGTCTTTTTTTCAGATTCTCGAGCTTCGAGGCCGTCACGGGTCTGTCGAGGTACGCGGCGACGGTGCGGTCGATCTCCTCGAGCACAGCCGGGACGCCCGCCGGGTCCTTGACCATCGCGTAGATGTTCCACAGTCCCGGGTCGCGATTGAAACCGAAATCCGCGCTGATGAACTCTACACTCTGCTCCTGCAGCACCAGTTTCTGGTAGATGTCGCTTGTCTCGCCGAAAAGCAGGTCGTCGAGCATCGAGCCTGCCACCATCAGCCGGTCCGACGGGTCGAAGCGCTGGCCTTTGTAACCCACAACAAGCAGCGGCAGCGTGCGGCCATCGTAGCGCACGGCAATGCGTCGCTCCGCGGTCTGTTCGGGTTCCGCCGGCACCTGCGGAGGCACGTATCCTTTTTTCCATTCCCCGTAGTGCTTGCGGATGAGCGCAAGCGCGGCAGCGGAATCGAAATCGCCGGCGAGCAGCAGCACGACGTTCTCCGGCCGGTAATAGCGATTGAAGAATTCCTTGCTGTAGGCATACATCGTCGGCATGGCCTTGATGTCGGCTTCAAAGCCCATCGTGGTGTGTCCGTAGGTGTGCCGGGAAAATGCCTTCGCCTGCAGGGCCTCGAACAGCACTTCCCAGGGACTCGTGCGATTCTTCCGATACTCCCCGTACACCGCGCCGGCCTCGGTCTGGAAAGGTCCCTCGGCATAGTCGAGATGCTGGAAGCGGTCGCTCTCGATACGGATGACGGTCTCGAGATCCGACGATGCGAAGGAGAGATGGTACGCCGTCAGGTCGTCGGTGGTGTACGCGTTCGCGTCGGCGCCCATACCGGTCACGGTACGGTCATACAGCGCGGCGGGATAGTTCTTCGTGCCGCGGAACATCATGTGCTCGAAGAAATGCGCGAAGCCGGTGCGGCCGGGTTCGTACTCGTCGCGCGAGCCGGTGCGGACCACGCTGTAGTAGGACATCAGTCCGCCGCCGGAAATGGGAATGAGAATGACACGCAGCCCATTGTCGAGGGTGTGCGTCTCGGTGGCGAAGGGGAAGACGCCGTCTCCGCCCGGTGCCGCACGTAGCGGACCTCCGGCCGGCATGAGAGCGCCCCCCGCGAGGGTGATGGCAAGCATGATTTGAATGATTGGTTTCACAAGTACTCCTTTGATCGGTCCCGGGGACAGGCGCAGCGCATCGATCGGCTGCATCTTTTACGAGTTGCATCTGCTGGAAGCTGCATTTGTTAAAATTAGGTAAGCCCTTCCCGGGGTGCAATGCCGATTGTATCTTTCAGAAGATTTCGGTAATAATGCATCCCCATCACGCCCCCTCGACATTTGCACGGCACGCCATGGTTCTTGACGACGCGCAGCGCGCTTCCCTTCGTTCCCTCATCGAAAACAATGCAGCAGACGCCGAACGCCGGCGCAATGCACGCATCATCCTCGCCTATGCCGACGGCGCCGACACCGCAGCGGTTGCGACGGCTTGCGACCTGTCGGAAAGTCGCACCCGGTACTGGCGCGGCGTGTTCGAAAAATACGGCATGTCCATGTTCGAGGAAGGTTTCGCGCCCCCCGTGCGACGCCGCGCGCCTCGGGAACGTCCCCCCGCCAGTACGTTCACCCTTTCCGACGAACAGCGGCGCGCCCTTGCGCCCTGGCTCGACGAGGCGGTGGATGACGCGCTGCGCGGGCGGGCCCGCCTGCTGCTCGCCTATGCCGACGGCAAGGACACCGACGTCATCGCCCGCGAAGTCGGACTCTCCCCCAGCCGCACGCGCTACTGGCGCAAGGCCTTCGAACGCGAAGGAATGACGGTATTCGAGCATGCCGGGAGCGATGTCGCAACAAGCGAAGTACACGCCTCCGGAAATAAAAAGAGCCCACTGCCCGGTATTCTCCCCGACGACTGTTTTTCGGAGGCGGGACGAAAGGTGTTGCACATGTATTTCGGAGAAATGCTCGCCATGGAGGCGCATCCGGACATGGACGGGGATCCGGAGGTTGTCCACAAGATGCGCGTGGCCACACGCCGCATCCGCTCTGCGTTCGAGATCTTCGACCTTGCATTCGATGACAAGACGAAAAAGCGCTTCCGCCGTCCGCTCAAGCGCCTCGGCCGGACGCTCGGCTGCGTCCGCGATCTCGATGTCCTGCTCATGCACATGCGCGCCTATGCCCGGGAACTGAGCGCGGCCGACGCCTCCTCCTTCGCCCCGTTGCTGTCGGCATGGGAAGACGATCGTGCGATGCATTTCGCAGCGCTGCGCGCGTTTCTCGCGGACGAGGCGTATCTCCGTTTCCGCGAGCAGTTCCGCCAGTTCGTGGAAACTCCCCTGGCCGGCGCCCTTCCTGACGAGGCGGTCGTTCCCGGTGTGTCCCGCCGTGTCGCGCAGGTCGCTCCGGAACTCATCCTCCGCCGCTACACCGAGGTGCTGGCCTTCGATCCACGCATGGAAACGGCATCGATCGACCTGCTGCATCGACTGCGCATCCAATGCAAGAAGCTGCGTTACACGATGGAGAGTTTCACCGAACTGCTGGGGCCGGGAGGACGCAAGGCGATCCGGCAGACCATTGTGCTGCAGGACTATCTCGGCGAACTGCAGGATGGACAGGCCGCCAGCGACATGATCACTGATTTCGTGAGTGGACTCGACGCCCGGCAGTCCTCCCGCCCGATGCATGAGCGGCTCAATCCCGCTCCCCTTCTCAACTACCTCGCTACGCGGGAAGCCCACAAACACGCTCTGCTGCTCGGCGTCGGCAACGCCTGGCGTGATTTCCGTGCAGCCGACACGCATAAACGCTTTCTCCGTTCGCTCATCCCCTGATAAATGACAAATGACAGATGAAAAATGACAGATCGGCGCCCTCCGCATCTGTCATCTGTCATCTGTCAAGCCAGCAACAATACGAAGATGAGAACGAGCCCGGTGAGCAGCACCAAACCAAACCCCGGGAGCGTATAGCGTCGCAGCGCGGCAGCGCCGAGGGACCAGGCGATGCCCGCCTTCACCGCGGTGTTGACAACAGCGGCGATCAGGATGGCAACGGTGGCCGTTGATTCGCTCATCGCGCCTTTTGAGAGGTTGGCCATCGACAGCGTGATGGCGTCGACATCGGTCAGACCGGAGAGTCCCGCCGCGAGATAGACGCCCCCGTCACCGAGATAGATCTGTGCGGCTTTCGAGACAAAGATGATAAGCGCGAACACCAGACCGAATTTCAGGGCGGTCATCAACTCGAACGGATTCTTGAGTTCGACATCCGTTATTGTATCTTTTTTCTTTCCTAATAGCAGCACCAGGCTCGCGGTGACGCCGCTGGCGGTGAGGATGGCGATGTGCGGCCAGATGTAGGCGAGCAGGGAGGGGTTCACCACGGCGATCTCGATGAGGATACGGGGGAACATGATCGAGCAGGCCAGCACGATGGACGAAGCGAAGGTCTTCGCAAGATCGGGAGCTTCCTTGCTTTTCTGCGAGAAGGAGAGCGTCACCGCGGTACTGGAGACCAGTCCGCCGGTAAGTCCGGTCAGCGTCAGCCCGCGCTTCGGCCCCAGGATTTTCACCGTGACATAGCCGAGGAAGCTGATCCCTGCGATAAGTACAACCATGTACCAGATCTGCCGGGGATTGAGCACGTCGAGCGGACCGAAAGTCGTGTCGGGCAGCAGCGGCAGGACGATGGCGGTGATGATGGCGAATTTCAGCGTGGCATACATGTCCTCCGGCTGCACACGTGCGACCAGCTTCTGTAGGGGTCCTTTAACGGTGAGGAACAACGTAAGCACCACCGCGCTCGCGATGGAGACGGCATAGAACTCGTATTGCACGAGCACGCCGAGCAGGAAGACGATGATGGCCGCGACCTCGCTGGTCGCCCCGTGGGAGCCGTCGCGGGCCTCGTGGAAATACGACACGACCACCAGCGCCAGGAAGCCGGAGGCAAACACTCCGAGCGTCCACGTTCCAGCCGCATGTCCGAGCACCGCGGAGAGGAACCCCAGCAGCGCGATGAGTGGAAAAGTACGGATGCCGGCAAAGAGCATGCGATGCTCGTCCTGCGAGCGTTCGCGTTCGATGCCCACCAGCGCACCGATGAGCAGACAGACAGCCCCTTTCTGGAAGAGCTCGACAACGGAAGTGTCCGGCACCACGGGCGGGACGGATTGCAGGAAGGCGAGGAGGAGATTCATGTCCGATCCATCCAATATGAGCGATGTGGGAGAAATATAGACGTTGGCAGGCGGAAATGAAATGACCATGGCGCAGGGACATCCCTGCGGCAACGGTCGCCGGGGTGTATGACCTCGATTCCCGCAGGTTCTCGATTCCCGCAGGTTCTCGATTTCCGCAGGTTCTCGATTTCCGCAGGTTCTCGATTTCCGCAGGTTCTCGATTTCCGGTGAAGCGGTGGGAA
>JAGTUZ010000224.1 GCA_018224415.1 Bacteroidota bacterium
CTCATCAGCACCGCCATTCCACTGTCGATGCTCATGGGCTTCATCGTGCTCTCTATCATGGGCATCACGCTGAACTTCGTTGTGCTGTTTGCCCTGGTACTGGTACTCGGCATCGTGGTCGACGATGCGGTGGTGGTGATCGAGAACATCTACCGGCATCAGCAGGAATATGGCGAGAACCTTATCGTCGCCGCGAAAAAGGCGACGAGCGAGGTGGCCGTTCCCGTGACCACCGCCACGCTCACAACCATTTCCGCCTTCCTTCCCCTGCTGTTCTGGCCGGGCGTCGTCGGCGACTTCATGAGCTTTCTGCCCATCACGCTGATCGCGACGATGCTCTCATCGCTTGTTGTCGCGTTTGTCATCAGCCCGGTGCAGGGATCGGTATTTATCAACTACCGCAAGGAAATCGCGAAGGCGAAGCACAACCTCGAGCATCCGTCGTTCTGGCGGAAATACAATCCATTCACGATGATCTATCACTGGGTGGATGAGAAGTTCTTTCCCCGGACCCAGAAGCAATACGTCCACGCTCTGGAATGGTCGCTGAAGAACAAGAAAAAGACCATCCTGGGTTCTGTTGCGCTTCTGATTGTTGTCCTCATCGTTTTCAGCATTTTCAATGCCGGCGTGGAGTTTTTTCCCAACACGCAGCCGTCCCAGCTGACTGTTCAGATCAGTACGCCGCCGGGAACGCCGCTGGAGGTGACCAATGAGATCACCCGGCTGGTCGAGAGCCGGATGAAAGGAATGGACGGATACGGAGATATAGAATTCCGCGTGACCAACGTGGGTTCTTCCAACAACCCGTTTGATTTTGGAGGTTCGTCGATTTCGGACAAGGCGAACTACGCGCTGAGCCTGTATCCGAAGGACGAACGCAAGCAGAGTTCCTTTGAGACACTCGACGAGATCCGTGCGGCTACGGCGGACATACCGGGGGCCGACATCAAGGTCGAAGTGCAGCAGATGGGACCGCCCGTCGGTGAGGCCGTCAACATCGAGATCGCCGGCGAGGACTATACGCAGCTGCGCGCACTGTCAGCAGCGGTGCAGGAGGAGATCCGCGACATCCCGGGTCTTGTCGACCTCGGTGACGATTTCAATGCGGGCAAACCCGAGATCCAGGTCATCGTCAACCGTGAGAAAGCCGCGCTGCTCGAGATGACTACCGCACAGATCGGTTCGACGGTGCGCACCGCGGTCAATGGCACGGAAGCCGCAAAATTCCGCGTCGGTGAGGACGATTACAAGATCACCGTCCGCCTGCGCGAGGATCAACGGCAGACGCCGGAAGACATCCAGAACCTCAACATCACCTTCATGAACCGCCGGGGGAAATTGCTTTCGATCCCTCTCACCTCCGTGGCACAGGTCGTGCGCAGCACGGGAGTATCGGATATCCGGCGAAAGGATTACAAGCGCGTGATCACCATCACCGCCGACGCCCAGGGACGACTGGCAAATGACGTGCTCGGCGACGTGAAGACGCGGCTGGCATCCTTCCAGATGCCGAACGGATACAGCGTGAATTTCGCCGGAGAGCAGAAGGAGCAGGAAGAGGCCGCCGCCTTCCTGGGCCGCGCACTGCTGGTGACCGTGTTTCTGATCTTCCTCCTGATGGTCAGCGAATTCAACAGCATCAAGGTCCCGTTTGTGATCATGATTTCCGTGGTGCTGTCACTCATCGGCGTGCTGCTCGGTCTGCTGATCACACGGGAACCCTTCGGCGTCATCATGACCGGTGTCGGTGTGATCGCACTTGCGGGCATTGTTGTGAAAAACGCGATTGTACTGCTCGATTTCGCGAAGCAGAAAGTGCAGGAAGGCATGCCGCTCGAGGAAGCGCTGCTGGAAGCCGGCCGCACACGCCTGCGTCCTGTGGTGCTGACGGCCGTCTCGACCATCCTTGGCGTCGTCCCGCTTGCAACCGGCGTCGACATCGACTGGCGGAACTTCACCCTGGTTGTCGGCGCGGAGAGTTCGGATTTCTGGCGCGGTCTCGGTATCGCGATCATTTCCGGTCTCTCGGTTTCGACCTTCCTCACGCTTGTTGTCATTCCCACGCTTTACGCGTGGTTGGATGAAAGCCACACGGCGCTCAAGGATCGTCTGCGCAAGACCGTCAGCCGCAGTGCAGAAAGGCCGGAAGCCGTCACGGAATCCTGAGTCACGCAACGCAACAGGGCCGGCGGAGAAATCCGTCGGCTTTGTCGTTTGTAGCGAACTCTCTAACTTGTGTCAACTCCTCACAGCACCTCGGATACAATGGCCACACCAATTCCCCGTCCCGCCACCGCACATGCCCCGCTCCCCGTCGAAGAACTTCGCTGGTACTGTCCACCGGACATGATCCCCGCTGAAACCACCGAAGGGGTGCATCCGATCGAAGGCATCATCGGGCAGGACCGGGCGCTCAAAGCGCTCAAACTCGGTGTGGAGCTGTATGGACCGGGCTACAATGTGTTTGTCAGCGGCCTTTCGGGCACGGGCAAGGCCACAACGATCAAGACCATTCTCGAGAAGCTGCAGCCGCGCAAGGTTCTCACCCGCGATTACTGTTACGTGAACAATTTCGACGACCCCGATCGCCCGCGCCTGCTCGTGTTCGAGCGGGGGATGGGACGCCGTTTCCAGGACGACATGGACGAAGCCATGCAGCTGGTTCTCGAGAAAGTCCCCGGTCAGTTCGAGGAGCCCGAGTACCTGAAAAACAAGCAGATGCTTGTCGACGAATACAACCGCCTGGAAGAGGAGCTTTTCGGTTCCTTCGAAGAACAGATCGGACCCGATGGTTTTGT
Organism: Bacteroidota bacterium; assembly: GCA_018224415.1. Taxonomy (GTDB): domain Bacteria; phylum Bacteroidota; class Ignavibacteria; order SZUA-365; family SZUA-365; genus SZUA-365. Next base: position 2,802 of record JAGTUZ010000224.1, read on the forward strand.
GCTCGGACGCGTACAGGAAGGACAGGCGATGCATCCGGAAATTCTCGTCCGTCTCGGCGACAAGGCGGTGCTCGTGTCGGACCTCGCGGGCGCGGTCACGGAGAAGCTGCTCACGGAAGAGGAAGCCCAGCGCTATGTGGAAAAATACCGCGAACACAAGCTGGCACTGCAGGATGTGTTTCGTCGCGGTCTGCGCCTGTCACGAGAGTACCAGAAAAAAATCGAGGAGCATGAACGCCAGGTGGGCAGCTTTTTCCTGCTGGCGATTTTCAAGGATCTGCTCGATACATACACTGGCGAGCAGGTGCAGGCCTACCTGAACGCCGTGATGGAGAACATCCTCGAAAATCTCGATCAATTCAAAAGCACACAGGAAGAGGGCGGGGAAATCCCGGCCGAATATGAAGTCAATCTCCTCATGGACAATAGCGGAACGTCCTACTGTCCGGTTGTTGTCGAGACCGTGCCCACATTCCGGAATATCTTTGGCACTATCGAGCGGAAGCAGAACGCCAGCGGCTTCTTCTATACGGACTTCACTCTCATCAAGGCGGGATCGCTGCTGCAGGCCGATGGCGGTTTTCTCGTCCTGAACGCGGCGGACGCCCTGACCGAGCCCGGCGTCTGGAAAAACCTCCAGCGCGTGCTGTTGTACCGCCAGCTCGAAATCCAGAGTCTCGAGATGTTCGCCCAGCAGTCACCAACCGCGTTGAAGCCCGAAAGCATCGATGTGAATGTCAAGGTAATCCTGATCGGCAACAACGAGATCTATGCTGCCTTAATCAATTATGAGCGGGACTTCAAGAAGATATTCAAGGTGAAGGCCGACTTCGACCACGAGATGCCGAACACTCCGATGGCGGTCGGGCAGTATGCGGCGCTGGTCCGCCGGTTGATTTCGGAAGAGGCACTCAAGCATTTCGACAAGGGAGCCATCGCGGGCATCGTCGAGTACGGGGCCCGGCTGGTGGACAGCAAGAAGAAACTGACAACGCAGTTCAGTGAGATCGCCGACATCGTGCGAGAGGCCAACTACTGGTGCCAGCAGAACAGCAACAAGTATGTGACGGGAGTCCATGTCGACAAAGCCATCGAGGAGACGTACAACCGGCATGCGCTGCACGAGGACAAACTGCAGGAATTGATCGACGACGAGGTTATCCTGATCGCTGTGGACGGGACGCGGATCGGGCAGATCAACGGTCTTGCGGTGTACGGCGGCGAACGGTTTGCCTTCGGAAAACCCACACGCATCACCGCGACGGTTTCGGCAGGGAAGGCGGGCATTATCAACATCGAACGCGAGGCCAGGATGAGTGGCAGCACCCACGACAAGGGCATGCTCATTCTCTCGGGTTTCATCCGCGAGCAGTTCGCCCAGGAGCGGCCGCTCTCGCTGACTGCGAGCATCTCCTTCGAGCAGTCCTACACGGGGATCGACGGCGACAGTGCCTCCTCCACGGAAGTGTACGCGCTGCTCTCGGCCATCACGGAACTCCCCCTCAGCCAATCCATCGCCGTGACGGGGTCTATCAACCAGAAGGGCGACATCCAGCCGATTGGCGGAGTGAACCAAAAAATCGAGGGCTTTTTCGAAGTCTGTGAGCGGCGCGGGCTCACCGGCAAACAGGGAGTGATCATCCCCCGGCAGAACGTCGACCACCTCATGCTGCACTCAAACGTCGTCGACGCGGTGCGCGAAGGCAAGTTCCAGATCTGGGCCGTCGAAACGGTCATGCAGGGCATCGAACTGCTGACGGGCGTTGCAGCCGGCGAGCGGGGCAAGAATGGCCAGTATCCTGCCGACACGGTTTTCGGCATCGTCGAGCGGCGTCTGGAACGGCTGTACGAAAGGGCGAAGGATGAGAAGGAGAAAGATGGGTAGATGGGTAGATGGGTAGATGGGTAGATGGGGATGGTCAGATTGACGGCCTGGCTTCCGGGAGGAGCTGGTGGATGGCATCGATGACCTCGCGGGGACCAAGGCCGCCTTCAAGCGTGCAGATATGGGGATCACCGGGACAGCGGTTCTGGCAGTAGTCTTCTGGCGGCAGCAGGGTGATTGCACGGTTTCCCTGTGGTCCCCACAATGTGGGAGAGCATGCGGGGAGTGGACAGAACAGGCTGACCGTTGGTGTTCCCAGCGCCGCTGCGAGATGCATCGGTCCGGTGCTTGCCGACACAACCACATCTGCTTCCGCGATCATTCCCATCAACAGACGCAAATCTCCGGCATCGGGGAGAAGCACACGTTCCCCGCGCAATGCTTCGAAGATCGTGCGGGCCTCGGTGTTCGCTGGCGAGTGCGTTATGAGGAATTGTGCATCCGGAATATCGGCAATAGCCCGGGTAATGAAATCACGGTACATGGGCAGGGTCCAGTTCGGGGCCGATCGTCCGCTTTCGGGATGGACGGAGATCAGGGGGCGTCCTGCCCGTCTCCCGGCGGCATGCAGCCGCGTGCGGGCAAGGGCACGTTCCTCCTCGAGAAGGAAGGCCTCTGTCCGCAGGTCGTTACTCTTCACGCCGATGGCGCGGGCGAGGTCCAGGCAGTAATCGGCTTCATGGCGCAGGGGAATGTACTTTTTCCGGCTGACGCTACGGGTGAAGGTCATCACCTGGTAGAGTTTTGTGCCGACGCCGATGCGTCTCGGAATGCCGGCCAGAAAGGTCATCCAGGCATGGCGCTCGGTCGGCAGCAGCATCAGGGCCGTGTCGAAGCGATGGCGCCGCAGCAGGCGCAGTCGGTCGAGAAATCCCCTGCGGCCGGCATGGGTCTGCTCCCAGTCATCGAGAAGCACGGTGTCGAGCCGGGGATTATGGCGGAGCACGGCTTCGGTGGCCGGACGCACCAGCGCGGCGAGATAGGCGTCAGGATACGTTTCGCGCAGCGCCCGTATGGCGGGTGTGGCAAGCGTGACATCCCCGATGCGGTCGGGCCGGATGACGAGAATGCGGCGCGGCGCAGCGGGCGTCATCCGCCGTCGCCTCCGTCGGTGCCGCGATGCTGGATTTCCCAAAGGTAGACAAGCATCTGCTGCTTGTTGGCGGCATGGATGACGGAAATGATGAAGCCCTCCCAGCCATCGAGGAACGCGCGTTGCAGGACGTATTTTTTGAAGAATTCCACTGGGGGACGAATGATGAAGTCCAGCACACCGACACGGCGGCGCGGCGCTTTTTCCCGGGCTTCGAACAGGGCATAGTCGAGATTCTTGCGCAGCATGTGCCGCACACGCGGCAGCGTGTAATGCAGAAGATGCCCTTCAAGCGAGGCTCTTGTCCCTTCGACCTCGAATCCCTCATGCACGAGCCGCTCGGTCAGTCGGGCGCGTTCCTTTCGGAACAGACGAAGCTGGCTGTCGGGATACCAGCCACCATGTCGGATCCAGCGTCCGTGGAAATGGTTGCGGCGGGGGAGGAGGTATCCGTCAGCCGCGTCGGCGGACGAAAGCACACGCCGGATGTCCTCGCGCAGCGCGTCGCTGACTCGTTCGTCTGCGTCGATGCTCAGCACCCACGGACGTGTGCAAAGCGACAGGGCATGCGCTTTCTGTCTCGCATAACCTTCGAAGGGGTGGAAGGAGACTTTATCGGTGAACTCGCGTGCGATATCCATCGTCGCGTCTTCTTCCTGCTGCGAGCAGACCACAACGACCTCGCGTGCGAACATGACCGAGGTCAGGCAGTCCCGGATGTTCTTTTCCTCGAGTCCGGCGATGATGGAAACGGAAAGCTGCGCGAACGCGCTGTCTTCGGGGTCATTCATCCAACAAATGTACGAAAATTGCCGGGCAGTGGCCACGGGGGAGGCAGGACGACAACTGTTGGAGACCTGTGGACGTGTGCTGCCTACTCCTCGAACATCCCGTTGGCGTCGGTTTTCAGGATGAGCAGGTCCTGATCACCGCTGCCATAGGACTGCGTGGTGCCGGTCAGAACGAAGCTGCCGTCCGCGACAGCGCAGAC
>JAGTUZ010000225.1 GCA_018224415.1 Bacteroidota bacterium
AAATTCCTGAACGCGGATCTCGCACCGATCTTCGGTCCGCGTGAAGACGACGCTCGCGCCCTGATCGCGCGCGAGGCGGTGGATGTTTCCCTTGACGGACAGGATCAGCTTCTGGTGAACTTCTTCGACGCCTCGGAAGCCGCCGCCGAACGTTCGCGCTCCGAGCAGAAAACACCCGAGCGCATGCGGGCTCCCCTGCGTCTCACGCCACCGTCGCTCACTGGTCAGCCCCGCGAACAGCACCTGGCCAAGGATGTCGAGGATTCCTTCAATGAAGGACTCAAGCTGCAGAGCCTTGCAGGCAATATCGGACGTTCCCGAAATCTGAAGCTTGTGCTTGCGGAGGTGTACTTCCCCATCGACAGCGACATGCTGAGCGAGGAATCCCGGATCGTGCTCGACAATGCCGCCCGTCTGCTCAACCAGCATCCGGAACTGTTTGTGGAAATCCGCGGATACGCAAGCGACGTAGGAGACGAGACAACAAATCTCCTGCTCGCCAAACGACGCGCCGAGCGGGTGCTCGAATACCTCGTGCGACTGCGGCTCAACGCCTACCGCGTATTCGTCGGTCCGCCGGGCCGGCAGGCGCCTGCGCTTGTCGGTGAGGATGCGCGCTTCGGGCGCAAGGTGGAGATCATACTCAACAATCGCGGGATGTGACCACGGGTCAGCCGAGGACGTCCCGCGCACGCTGGGCGAATTCCATGGCGGCCGCGGCGTCCACAGGCGCGACGGTGATGCGGCCCGTCTTTATCGCGGTGCCGACGATGAGGCCGTGCGCGAGGGCGAGCGTCTCGGCCAGTGTTTCGATGCGGACACCGCTGCCGACAAACACCGGAGCGGCTGTACTCGATGAGGCGAGCTGGACGTCCGCAAGATCGGCGGCCTCGCCGGTGCCGCTGCCGGAGATGACAACCGCATCGGCCAGTCCGCGTTCGACCGTGTCGCGCACGGCGTCCGGCAGCGAACAGGGGGCGAGCGGCGTGCCATGCTTGACAAACACATCGGCGAGAATCGAGATCTCCCGCGCATCGATCGCGCGGCGGAAACGCAGCGTCTCGTGGGCGCGGCCTTCAATAACACCCTGGTCGGTGACCATGGCGCCGCTGTGCACATTGATGCGGACGAAACGCGCGCCTGTCGCCGCAGCCACGGCGAGCGCGCCCTCGGCGTCGTTGCGCAGCACCTGCACTCCGATCGGAATGGTGACCTCGTCCTGCAGGGCCGTGATAATGGCGGTCATCGCGGCCACGACCTGCTTCCCGGCGTCGTTGCGTGCATAGGGTGCGTCACCGAAATTCTCGACGAGAATGGCGTCGAACCCCGTTTCCTGAAGGATGCGGGCGTCGGACAGCGCCCGCTCGTAAATGTGTTCGCGTGATCCGCCATAACCCGGCGAAGCGGGCAGGGGCAGCAGATGCACCATGCCGATGAGGCGGATGGAAGTGAGGAACTGTCTGTGTGGCATGAAGACCTCCTTCTTCCTGATAAAAGAGAAAAGGACTAGAAATTCACTGATTCACCGTACGCCACGGCCGTGGCCTCCATCAGCGCTTCCGACATCGTTGGATGCGCGTGGACGGTTTTCAGCAGCTCGTGTTCGGTTGTCTCGAGGGTGCGGCCCAGGGTCGCCTCGGCGATCAGCTCCGTGGCTTCCGCGCCGATGATGTGCGTGCCGAGCAGTTCGCCATACTTCGCGTCATAGATCATCTTCACGAATCCCTCGGCGTGTCCCGCCGCCACGGCCTTTCCGGACGCGGTGAAGGGGAATTTGCCGATTTTCAGTTCGTACCCTTGCTCGCGTGCCTTCTTTTCCGTCAGTCCCACGCTGGCGACCTGCGGCTGGCAGTAGGTGCAGCCGGGGATATTTTCGTAGTTGACGGGCACGGGGTGCTTGCCGGCGATGGCTTCCACGCAGGTGAGGCCTTCGGCCGACGCCACATGCGCGAGCCAGGGAGGACCCACCACATCGCCGATGGCGTAGACGCCGGGCACGTTCGTGCGATAGTACTCATCGACCTTGATATACCCGCGCTCGAGTGTGACGCCGGTTTCCTCGAGGCCGATATTCTCGACATTGCCCTGTACGCCCACGGCCATGAGTGCGATGTCACCTTCGAGCACTTCCTCGCCCTTCTCGGTGGTGACCGTGACGCGGACGCCATCGTCGGTTATTTCGATACCTTCGACGCGGGATTTCGTCTTGATGCCGATTTTTTTCTTGCGGAACGCGCGCTCGAGTTCCTTCGAGACGTCCTCGTCCTCGATCGGCAGCAGATGGTCAAGCATTTCGACGATCGTGACCTGCGTGCCAAGTGCGTTGTAGAAGTAGGCGAACTCCACGCCGATGGCGCCGGCGCCGAGAACGATCAGGCGTTCGGGACGCTTCTGCAGCGACATGGCCTCGAAGTAGGAGATCACCTTTTCGCGGTCGATCTCGATGCCCGGAATGGAACGCGGCCGGGCGCCGGTCGCGAGAATGATATGTTTCGCTTCGATTTCATCGAGCTTCGCGCCCTCGCGGTCGAAGGTGCCGACACGGTTCGGCGCCAGCAGCTTTCCGTAGGCCTCGATGTGTGTGACCTTGTATTTCTTGAAAAGATATGCGACACCTTTGGACATGCGGTCGGCGATGCCGCGACTGCGCGCAATGATTTTCGAGAAGTCGAACGAAACGTTGTCGAAGGTCAGCCCGAATTCCTCCGCGTGCTGCACGGTCTCCCAGACCTCCGCATTGCGAAGCAGCGATTTGGTCGGGATGCAGCCCCAGTTGAGACAGATGCCGCCGAGATGTTTCGCCTCGACGCAGGCGGTGCTGAAGCCGAGCTGCGCGGCGCGAATGGCGGCGACATAGCCGCCGGGGCCGCCGCCGATCACGACGACGTCAAAGGATTGTGCCATGGGTACGATTCTCCAATCGATAGAAAGAATGTATGGTTGCTGAAGGTGAAGGCACGCCGGAGCGGATTGGGTCCGCACGGCGATGCCGGGGCGAGGCATGCCCTCGACCGAAGCGGGCTCAGCCCAATGCGTCGGGATTGAAGGCGCCCGACACGGCCGAATGCCTGTCGCGCGTCAGCGCTGGTTCCAGACCGATGAGCCGGGCATACACCGTGAGCTGGCCACGGTGGTACATTTCGTGCTGCAGGGCTTCCTGGAAAAGTGCCAGTCGCGTATCCCGCGTTCCGTCGAGACGGGTCACCAGTTGCAGCATATGCAGGTCGCCGACCTCGCGCAGGCGCGTGTCCGCGTCGCGGTACTGTTCAACGAGCAGGTTGACGAGCTTTTCCTGGGAGTCGGCGCGTGTGATGTTGGGCGCGTAGACATTTGCGAGCTGCGAAAGGCTGGCGCGCTCGATGTTGGTATCCTCGCGCAGCAGTTCCTCGACGGTGATGATCGACAGCTCGAGCACATGATGCACGAGATCCATGATGCTGCGTGCTTCGAGTGTCGCGCGGAAGGTCAGACGTGTGGCGGGAATGTTCGACACCTCGCGGATGAGACCGCGGCGCACCGCGTACCAGCGCTGCAGCGCTTCCTCAAGCAAGGTCTGTTTCGTGGGCATGTGCGTTTTCCTGTTCAGATGGTAGTCAAGGGCAATGTACGCAAGCGCGATGAAATGCGCTTGGTCTCGCAGCTTATCCGCGCGGCAGCTCCGCCAGGCGTTGCGGCAGGGACATCAGTGCGCATTCCCATGCGAAGGTCACGTCGCCCTGTTTGAGTGCGACGGCAGCGCAATGTTGAAGGCGGCGGGTGACCGTCGCGGTATCGAGGCTGCCCGTCTTCCATTCCGCCAGCAGTGCGAGCAGCGCGTGATGGGCGTTGCCCATACGCCGTTCGATCTCGAAGTCGTCTGGATGCGGCTCGGCGGTGTCGATAGCCGCGACGTCTTCCTTCCAGCGCTCGAGAATGGTGTCCGCATCGGGCAGTTCCTGGACGGATGCGAGCCTGGCAAGCTGGCTGCCTGTGAGCACGTCGCTTTCACGGATAAACGATGGAAGGACGTCGAAGCCGATGCCCGCATGCCGCGGCTTCGGCAGTTCGAACAGCGCGTGGCCGTTGGCCCGGCAGTACCAGTTGTAGCCCATGCGGGCCACGAGATCGAGCCGTCGCGGATCGATGCGCTCGCCGTCGAAGGCGGAATCCTTCACATGGAACATCAGCACCTCGGCGATCATCAGGTTGCCGCTGCCCGGCAATCCGCCCGTGTCGTGATGGTGCAACAGGCGGCACTCCATGACAAACGGAGATTCGGCGACACCCGGCGGGGCCACGATGCGGGACGGGATCTTCGTGAAGCCTGCCTTGACATATTCGTCCACCCCACGCTCGTAGTCCGACGAGGCCAGACTGATCTGCTCGACCATGGCGTGGGAAACCGCAGACACGGTGAAGTCTTTGGTCGCCTGGATGTTTTCGAAACTGTGCTTGGGCGTGCCGTCGATGCCGCGGTAGGCGGGCGAGACAACGATCACCGGGGGATTCGCCCCGAAGGCATTGAAAAAACTGAACGGCGAAAGATTGACGTGTCCCTCCTCGTCCATGCTCGAGACCAGAGCGATGGGACGCGGTGCCACGCCGCTCAGCAGCAGGCGGTGTACGAAGGGAACGGGGTGCTCTTTCGGATCGAAGGTTCTCATGTCCATCTCCCGGATGCGCTCTGTTGAAGGGGGTTTTGAAAGCCCCCGTGTATTATCGGATGTGGTTGTCCGTATAAACCTGCCGGGGCCGCTGGCCGGTGCGGGGCATCAGTTGTCCGGTGTGCGGCATCAGTTGGCCGGTGAACGGCTGTTGCTGGCCGGTGCGCGTTTTCAGCCGACGTGCCGGACCGTGTCTTCGAGACGACCGAGACGTTCGATCTCGCAGACAACGACGTCGCCGTCTTTCAGCCACCAGGCGGGTTCGTAGACCTTCGAGCCGTTGAGTTCGAGGAAGCAGCCCGTGCCGACCGTGCCCGAACCGATGACGTCGCCAGGGTACAGCGTGACGCCGTAGGAGGCGCGCTCGAGGATCTGCGCGAACGTCCAGCTCATGTCCCGGACGTTGCCGCGACTCACTTCCGTGCCATTGACCGTGCAGGTCATGACCAGGTCGTAGCGCTCGCCGGCCTCGCCGGGAATGTGTTTGGCGGCGAGTTCGTCTTTCGTCACAAGCCACGGACCGATGGACGTCGCGAAATCCTTGCCCTTGGCCGGACCGAGGTTGAGTTTCATTTCATGCATCTGCATGGCGCGGGCGCTCCAGTCATTCATCACCATGTAGCCCGCGATGTAGTTGTCGGCTTCCGCCGCCGTGATGTTCTTTCCTTCCTTGCCAACCACGATGGCGCACTCGAGTTCGAAGTCGAGCTTGTCGAGATGCATGTCCATGACCTCGACCTCGCCCGGACCGGTGACGGCGTTGTGGTTGGTGAAATAGAAAATGGGGATTTCGTCGAATTCCGGACTCATTTCCACACCGCGGTTGCGGCGTGCTGCCTCCACGTGCTGGCGGAAGGCGTAGCCGTCGCGCATGGAGGTCGGGTGCGGCACGGGGGCGAGCAATGTGACCTCACCGGCCGGAAACGCGATGTGTTCGCCCTCGACCTCAAGCGGACAACCGGCGGTGCGGAACCACGCTTCTACCTTCCGCGCAATGGCGATCGATTCCTCGCCTCCGCGGAGAAAGGCATTCATCTCGTTGGGCAACAGGTCGTCGCCGTCCTTCTGCGTATAGCGCTGCATGGTATGCGCGGCCTGCAGGTCAATGATCACGCCGTCGACAAGCGCGCCCAGCAAATTCCGTCCTTCATGTGCAAATGTTACGAGTTTCATATCGGGGTCTACTCCTCTATTCTCCAAAATTATCGTATTGAGCGTAGTTTCGATTCTCGGGACAAACTTCCGCGCTGGGGCGCGGGGGTCCCTTCTGCCTTCTGCTATTGCCTTCCTCTCTCATGCGGCTTCGAAGCGGCGGCGGTCGAGGATGAGGTCCATTGCAATCTCGCGGCCGCGCTCGTCGATGCGGTACAGCGGCATGATCTTGCTGGCATGGACGATGGCCATGTCCAGCCCCGCCTCGCAGGCGTAATGCAGGAAGACGGAGTTGAGAACGTGCCGGGCCTGGGGATTGAGTCCAAACGACACGTTGGACACGCCGAGGCTGGTGAAGCAGCGCGGCCAGGTTTGTTTGATCAGGCGGATGGCCTCGACGGTTTCGACGGCCGAGCGGCGGAACTCATCGTCGCCGCTGCCGAGCGTGAAGGTCAGGGTGTCGAAGATCAGGTCTTCGTCGCGCAGGCCGAAGCGTCCGACGGCGATGTCACGGATGCGCGCGGCGATCT
>JAGTUZ010000226.1 GCA_018224415.1 Bacteroidota bacterium
CTTCCGATTGTCCCATCTCACCCATATCCTGCAGCATGCTGTCAAAGCGCATTTGCTGTGCGGGGGCGAGGCACGTCGTAAGAAGAATGAACACGGCGGTGAGAATCGGCTTCAAAACAAACTCCTGAAATGTGATGGCACTGATGAACGCTTATCCCTTCGCGGGTGTGGCGGTGCGAATCCACTGCTCCAGTGTCGTGGGAACCGGAAGTTTCCCCTGGACTTTCAAGGTACCATTGATAATCAGCGCAGGTGTCAGCCAGACACCATGCTTCGTGAACTCGTCCGGGTCCATGACTTTTTGTACTGTTGCTTCGGCCTGCAGCTTCGTGACCGCTTCATTGCACATTTCTTCCAGACGGATGCACTTGGGGCATCCTGGTCCGAGAACGATGATTTCCGTCATTGTATACCTCCGAATATGTAAAGAGGCGCCAGCATGTCAGACACTGGTTGCGTCTGCAATCTTCGTATTTCGTAAAAATACGAAATAGCAACGTCACAATCAACCGTTCACGATGCGTCTGAGCGGGAAAGTGAAGCCCCTGCAATCAGCCAACCTCGCGGACAGGTAAATCCTCGGTCCACCGTACGGCATCAGGGGTCAAGGAAATCGCACCGTCATGGAGACGGATGTGGGATGTCCCGAATGTGTTTGCCGTCGGACTATGCGTGACCATCACGATGGTGAGTCCGTCTGTATCGTTGAGAACCCGAAGCTGCGTGAGGATATCATTGGCGAGCGACGGGTCCAGATTCCCGGTTGGTTCATCGGCAAGGATCACGGAGGGATCGTTCGCAAGGGCGCGGGCAATGGCAACACGTTGTTGCTGACCGGCGGACAGTTCGCGAGGGTGATGGTGCCGCCGATCGAGGAGTCCTACCCGGTCGAGCAAAGCGACGGATTTTTCGCGCTGGAGTTTCACCTCGGGTTCGGACAAGGCGCAGGCCACCATGACGTTTTCTTCTGCGGTGAGATAGGGAACAAGGAAGAAATTCTGCATGACGTAGCCGATGTGCGTGCGCCGAAAATCAGACAACCTGGCATCGTCCGCGTCATGGAGTCCAAGGGTTCCAAAGTGGATCGTCCCACTGCTGGGTCGTAGCAGCCCACCGATCGTGAAGAGAAGCGTCGACTTTCCGGACCCTGATGGACCGGTAACGACGAGAAATTCACCCTGCTCGATGTCGAGCGTGATGTTATCGAGGGCCATGACGCGGGCCCCGCGCTGATGGATATATTCTTTCCGGACATTCTGGAGACGGAACAGCACGGTCAGTCCTCCTGCATGATGGTGTAGGGTTCGATCCGGGAGGCCAATCGCGCCGGCAGCGCCGCCCCGGCCAGCGAAATGGTGCTTGCAAGAAGGAGCGACATCGGAAGAAGAATGAGAACCGGAGAAATATCGAGTCCCGCCAAGGACGTCCCAAGCATCATGCCTGCGGCAGTGCCGATGGCGTACCCACCGATACCACCCATTCCTGCAAAAACGATGGCTTTCAGGAGGATCATCGCATATATCCGCTTGTGGGAGAACCCGAGCATGCGAAGAATGCCGATCTCGCGCTTGCGTTCGTTGACATTCGCCCAGGTATAGTTTCCGATGGAAATACCGCCGACGATCAGGATGATGATCAGGAACGCGAAGGAAATATTGTCCATCAGTCGGTTGGTCTCGATCTGTGTCGATACAATCTGACCGATCGTGGTAATGCGTGTGTCCGGCAGGATGTTGCGCAGCTTGCCGAGAAGGCCATCGGAGATCGCATTGCAGCATCCCATGATTTCGATGGCGCTCAACTGGCCGTCCAGCCCGGAGATGCGCTGGACACTGTTGATATGCGCGAATATCCGTCCATCATCCACCGTTCCCGTTTCGGGGAGTACCTTGGTGACTTTGAATTGTTCGTCGCCAATGGAAACGAAGCCTCCGGGACGGACATGGAGAGATGCGGCGGCGAGGGGTCCGATGTAACATTCATCCTCTCGCAGTGTGTCGATGACTTTTCGCTGCAGCCGTTCGTCTGCATAGCCGAGTGACTGGTTGGCCTCGTTCGAAGGGGCACAGCTTGCGTCGAGAGTGTTGCCCATCAGTCCGGATGCCTGCCACAACGGCTTCGCGGTGATTTCGCTGGCGGGGAGGATTCCCGTGAGCACAATGTTTTTCCCGTCGATCTGGACTCTGCGACTGAGTTTCGGAGACAGGTTGTCCACTCCGGGCAGGGCGGATTGAACAATGCGATCCACGTATTCCTGGGGGAATGTTGGTGCGTCGATGTCCGCTGCGTAGTAGTCATCCGTGCTGGCACCGAGAGGCAGCACCATGATGTTGGCCCCGAGGTTATCGAGCTTGATCGCCACGGCTTCCTCCGAAGCGGAGGAAACTGTGCGGATTCCAACGATGACGGCGATTCCGAGCGTGATGGTCATGATGCCGGAGACGAGCCGCGCCTTGCGATGCCACATCTCCGTCCACACAAGATTCCATAGGTTCATTGTCTGCCGCCTGTCAGTTACAGCTTTTTCCGCTGCCGGTCGGGCAGCAACCGGAAGCAACTTTCTTTGTGGCAGCCGCAACAAGCGTCTTGGCATCCGTGCCACCGGTAAATGTGCCGGTCACCTGTCCGCCGGAGTTGATCACGTACGTGACCGCTTCTTCTCCGATATTGCTGATGCGCAATTCTTTCAGGAAGTTCTGCTCCTCCGGATCCGTGAAGCGGATATGAACAGTCTTTGCCTTGTTGCCCATGTTGCCGCAGGCGAGTTCGCAGCTTTTCATCGCCTTGGCCCGCGCCTCCGCGGATGTACTGACGACGAGGAAGACGGCATTCCCGTTCTGCAATTCCTTCAATACCTGACTCTTAGCACGTGTCGGAACCATCGCACTCAATGTGGCGGCGGATGCCTGTGTGGCGAGTTGTCCACCGGCGAGTACACCGTTTCCTGCGATAACGAGGATCACCGGCAGGGGAACACTGCCCAGCGCCCACTTCTTGACGAGCTCGGCATTCGACGGATCCGACCGGTCAAGTGTCAGCACCATCGACTGCCGATGTTGCGATTTCGCACTGTTGGCGATACCGCGTGCCTTGCCTTCCTCGGAATTGCCTTTTTCGGTCACAACCAGAAAAACGACTGCTCCGTCTTTGGCCGCTTTGTCCAGCCGTTTCTGCAGAGGCCCTCCGGCTGTTGCAGAAAGGGTGAGTACAACAAACATCAGCATGCATGTAATCCACTTCATGACAATCTCCTGTCCTTTGGTTTCCGTGAAGTCGTCGCAGCGGCCGTCTGACAGTCCCGACGCACTAATAATAGTATAAGGTGCATATATCTTATTTACGAGAACGGAAATTTCTCTGTGTGCCCCTCGCCTGCTTGCGCACCCGTTCGGCGACACTGGCGTGTCACGTCACTGCGCCAAGCTGGAATTCAGCAGGGGGTGCAGAGCACCTCTTGCAATTGACGACGATCCTGCTGTACCGACTGTTCGCTCGCGGTCATTGACAGAAGCACTTCGAGGAGCTGCCGGCGCTTGTGATCCTCCTGGGCAACGAGGGCATAGTACATCCACACGCCATGCCTTCGGCTGCGCACCAGTCCTGCACGTTTCAGGTACGACAGATGTCGCGAGACCTTCGGCTGCGAGAACCCCAGGACTTTCTCGATATCACAGACGCAGAGTTCGCCAGCATCGCTCAACAGCGCAACGATACGCAGCCGGGCCCCGTCGGAAAGGGCTTTGAACAGTGTGATTGTGTCGGTCATGCTTGTTCCATACGTCTGTGCGAATATATGCATTCGTCCAGGCGAATGCAAGTTGAGAGATGCGCCTTCCTTGTCTGAACAGGCGGAGGGTGCTAACTTGAATGGAATATCGGAAGAACGACAATGCCACTGAAGGAAAAACTTACCTCCCGTCTCGCGATCAAGATCTACATCGTGCTGTCAAGCCTGTTCATCCTGGCTTTCGTGGTCGATGCGGTGATCATGCCCGCGATCGTGCATTCGCGCGGGGAGATCACCATTCCTGATGTCACCGGCAAGAAGGCCGACGCGGCCGTGGCGATGCTCATGGAACTCGACCTGCAGCCGCAGATCCACGACACCATGCCGCATCCGAAGATCGCGCCGGGCAGCATCGTGTTCCAGAATCCCGTGGCGGGGGCGGTGGTGCGCGAGGGACGAAACGTCTACCTCTCGGTGAGCGGCGGCGAGCGGCACATTATCATGCCCAATCTCCGCGGCCGCTCGCTGCGCGACGCGCGCATGACGCTCGAACAGATGGACCTGCGCGTGGGCATGGTCAGCTACGAGGCGTCAGGCCTCCCGGCCGAGACGGTCATCGCGCAGAACGTCGCCCCCGGCAAACCCGTGCGCCCCAACCAGGTGATCGAGATTACCGTGAGCGGGGGATCGGACATCGAAATGGAGATCCCCTATGTCATCGGTTTCAGTCTCGACGAGGCGCAGCAGCGTCTGCTCGAAGGCGGCCTGCGGCTGGGTGCGGTGTCGTACAAGAAAAGCGACAACTTGCTCCCGAATACCGTCATCGGACAGGACCCTGCCGCCGGCACTCCCGCCGCGCCCAATACGCCCGTCAACCTCGTTGTCGCACACTGACCGCCATCCCCTCATGGCGCAGATACAGCCACCTCATGGCGCAGATACAGCCACCTCATGGCACAGATACAGCCACCGGTAAGACCATCCATGAGCAGCCATGACCATCCATGAAATGATGCAGCAGGTTGCACTGCTCTCCACCGGGGAGTACTCGCGGGGCGGGGACATCTCGGCCATCTCCATCCCTACTCCCGGACAGCGGAACCAACTCGTCTACGGAAAGGTCGAACACCACAGTGACGGGGACACGGGCGTGCTCTATACATCTGTGGGCACTCTCAACGATCAGGTCGACCGCGAACACCTCCTCCGCATCAACGCCTCTCTCCATTATACCCGTACGGCACTGCTCGAAGACAACACCATCGTGCTCATCGCCACATTCGAGGTACACAACACCTCCATCATGGAATGTGCGCGCATCATGCAGGAACTCGCCGCCGTGGCAGACGATCTCGAACTCCGCTGGTTCAACACCGATACGGAATAAAAAATGACAGATGACAAATGACAGATGACAAATATCTGTCATTTGTCATATCACATCATCACAGCATCAATCTTCAGCATCTGCAGGGGAATGAACCCTTCGCCATGCGTGGCGCCGATATGAAACCCCAACCGCCGGGAGCGGGCGATGAGGGATTCGAGGAAGTCCGGGGTGGAGATGTAAGTCTGGGGTCCTTCAGAGGGCTCGCCGGTGTGGAACTGCGTGCGGTAGGCGCGGATGGCGGCGAGCTTGTCGTCGAACACCGCGCCGATGTCGACGGTGAAGGCGGGGGTGAAATCCTCGGTGAGCATGTAGTAATAGGTCCGTGATGGACGAAAGGCCTCCTGCGCCACGCCGTCGTCGCCAAACGTTTCGATGCGGCGGAGACCGGCGGCGAACAGCGCCTCGCGCACCAGAAGGGAGGCATGCTCGTGGTCGGGATGGCGGTCGCGGGGCCAGGGGAGCAGCACGACGGCGGGACGCCAGCGGCGCACGACGCGCACAACCGTTATACGGTGATCGAGGGTATTGGCGATATCCCCATCCGGAAGCCCGAGATTCTCCCTACAGGCAAGACCGAGCAAACGCGTGGCCTCGGCGGTTTCGACCTCCCGCGTTGCAAGGTCGCCGCGGGTGCTCAGCTCGCCGCGTGTCAGGTCGACGATGCCCGTGCGTCGCCCCGCACGCGCGTTCAGCAGTAGTGTCCCGCCGCAATACAGTTCAGCGTCGTCGGGATGCGGCGCGAACGCCAGCATGTCAAGCGCTTCGGGAAGGGAAGGAATGAGGTCGGTCGACATGTCAGTTCTCCTCGATATCGCGGAGTTGAATGAGCCGGCGTTCGACGTCCGCACGGTTCGGATCGATGGGGGTCGCTACCTCGAGATAGCGTTCGAAGGCCTCGCGGGCGAAGGACAGCCGGCCCTGTTCGCCGTAGAACATGCCCATCAGGTACAGGGGTTTGGCGGTGTAGTAGGCGCGCTGCGCGGCCTGGTCGAGCACGCGGATGGCTTCCCACGAACGGCCCTGGCTGTAATGGAACGAGGCCATGTTGCAGAAGAACTCTTCGTTCGTCTGGTCGATCGTGATGGCGTTTTCATACAGCAGCAGCGCGTCGTCGGTTGCGCCCTGCTGCGCGCGGATGGTGGCCTGATTGTCGCGGAAGCCGGCATGCGAGGGATCGATGCGCTTGATGCCGTCGATGGCCAGTGCCGAGGCCTCGCGGTCTCCGATGTTGAAGGAAGCAATCATGAACAGTCGCAGCATGTAGGTGTTCAGTGGCAGCAGTTGGAGTGCGCCGTTGAGCAGCGCCACGGCCGTCGCGTGGTCGCCCGAACCCACATAGCCCGCCGCCTGCCGGAGCAGCACATCGCCGAGCACCCGGCGCACTTCGCCGTTGCGCGGCGCCCGGTTGAGCGCATCGCCGAGGATGCGGACGGTACTGCTGTCGTCGCCGCCCAGTGCGGCCACGCGCGCACGGAGGATGGCGGGACGCGAAGCGAAGATTTCCCTCGTGAGTTCGCGCGTGCTGTCGGGCTGCGCCGCGAGCAGGCGGGTGGGTTCATTGCGCGCGGAGAGCAGACGGTTCATGTCCGACACTTCCGCCTGCAGGTCCCGCTGCGTGACCGGGACAACCGGATCGAACAGCGTATACGGCCCGGCGTCGCCGGCGAGCGCCTGCAGTCCCTCACGGTCGCTTGCGAAGCAGCCGGCCACCAGCGCGAAGCGGTCGAGCTGGATCTGCTGCAGGTGGAATCGGAATAGCGGGTCCTGCATCAACCGTGCATGGGCATCGGCCGAGGGCAACGTCTTCTCCGGTGGCGATTCCGAGGCGAGGATGCCGATCATGGCCGATTCCGGATCGGCGCTGCTCAGCCAGAGCTGCGCATGCGGGAACACCGCGAGCGCGGCGGTGAAGACACGGCGCATGGCGTCAAGGTCCAGCCGCGCCACGGGTAGCCATTGCATCAGCACGCCGCCATCGTTCAGACGCACCTTCGCAGCACGGAAGTACGTTTCGGTGAACAGGGCGGGATCGACGCCGGGCGCGGCAAAGGGTTCGGCCGAGATAATCACATCATAGCGTTCGCCCCCGCGAGAGAGGAAGGCCGGTGTGCGTTCGTTGAATTTCCGCACGCCTTCCAGTTGCCGCCAGGGACGCACTGTCTCGTATGTTGTTTTCGCGAGCCGCAGCGTGGCGGCCATCGGTTCGACGAGGTCCACCACCACCGGAGCATGCATCTTCACGGCCTCGAGCGGCAGCGCCGACCCGAGTCCCAGCAGCAGAACGCGTGCTGCGTCGGGACGCATCAGCATCGGGAGATGTCCCATGCGGTAGAGGTCGTTCTGCACCGCGCGGGAGGACTGCGTCAGTGCGTGTGACTGATTCCAGAACAATGTATAGAAACGGTCGTCATAATCGCGTGAACGCAGCAGCGTCAAACGTCCCGCCGGCGTCTGTTCGTCGCCGGTGATCATGAAGGTCGTCGGATCAAAATAATTACGGAATTCCGGTTGTTGTTTCGGGAAGGTGGCATAGCCGGCCAGCAGCAGCAGGGCGAGGAGGATTCCGGAGGAAAGAGTCTTTTGATACCAGCGCACGAATTCCCATGCCGCCACAAGCAGGGCGGGGACGGCCAGGAAGAGCGCGGCCAGATGCACCGGCAGTGTATCGCGCAGCAGCAGTCCCGCCAGTAGTCCGCTCATCGCTGATGCGGCGAGGGCAGGCAGCGCAAAGTGGGTCAGTGGACCGAAGCGGGTGAGTGGACCGAAGCGGGTGAGTGGACCGGCATCACGCGTCGCCATCGTCGCGGCGAAGGCCAGCATGCCCAGGGCGAGTCCCAGTCCCGGCAGCAGCAGTCCAGGACCATCTCCGCCCTCGTACCAGGCGCGGTAGATGTCCGGAAACAGACCGGTCCAATATCCCCCCGCGATCAGCGCGAACAGCGTCGCCGCGGTCGCACCGGCAATGACAGGATAATTTCCGGGCAGGGAGTTGATGGTCCATCGACGTTGCGCGGCCCGCGCCGCGAGCAGACCGATTCCGGCGCCCGCAGTCAGCAGCGCGAGCAGCAGGGCGGGAGCATGCGGACCGGCGAGAGGAATCTCCGCCGTGGTTTGCAGCAGGAAGGGAAGGGCGAACGCCGCAAGCGCGGGCGCGATAAAAAACAGGATGTTTCCCAGTGCGGGAAGCAACCGGGGTTTCGGTGCTTTCTTTTTTCCTGTGGCATCATCCGTGGATGCGTCCTCACGTTCCGCATCACGCAGCAGCGTGGCCGCGGCAAGCACCGCCTGCAGCAACCAGAGCAGGGGAAGTGACAGGACGTCCTGCGCCAGCGTCATCACGCCGATGCCGATTCCCAGGCCGACGAGCAGCGCGCCGCCGTCGGCGAGGTCCGCCGTGCGTCCCGTCCACGACGCCGCCACGGCATCGAGAGTGAGTCCGCCGAACACGGCCCCGATCAGCAGCAGCCAGACGAACTGCATGGCCGAGGCCGTACCGTCGAGCATGGGAAGTCCGCCGGTGACTATATACTTCAACCACAGCACCACCGGCAGCAGCAGCGCGAGCGCCGCGGGGGCGAATCGACGCAGCGCCGGTGGCAGCGCACCGAGCAGCAGGGGGCGTCGCAGGACGATGCCAGTTGCGAAGGGCAACAGCCCCATGGCAAGGGGCCAGACGCCGAAGCAGGCATGTGGTATCAAACCGCGCACCGCGATGACCAGGAACATCGCTATCGCGCCGGCCGCGAGGCCGCGCGACATTCCGCTGGAATACAAGGGATAATTCACGGGAATCCGCTTCTTGTGCATGTCAATCAGGGAAAATAGCACCGGAAGCGCGCCGAGGCAAAGACCCGGGAGCGTCGTCTGGGGACGGCGCGCACCAGCGCGCCGATGCAAAGACCCGGGTACTTGCGCGGAATCTTCCACGGACGTATTTTAGATATCCCCCCGTTTCGCGGAACCTTCGCATCCCGGCCGTGGGGGGTCGAACGCGGCGGAGTTGTTCCCTCTTGACTCTGTTTGCATTCTTTTGTACATTAAAGTTCGTTCCAAATGGAGCGAATGATTCAGACAAGATTCCATCAGGAGTTGCGCCGTGGCGAAGAAACAGACGTTTGCCGACAAGTCGAAGACGAAGGAAAAGGACGACATGGTTTCGATCAAGTGCGTCGTGTCCGTGTTCGACGAAGATACCCAGTCGTGGAAATTCCGCGAGAAGATGGTGCGCGTCAAGAGCGCGGCCGACCTGGCAGGCATGAAATTCTAAATTGGTGATACACATGAAAGAAAACCTGCATCCTCGCTACCACCAGTGTGAAGTGACCTGCAGCTGCGGCTCCACTTTCACAACGCGTTCGACGCGCGAGGCCCTGAAGATCGAAATCTGTTCACAGTGCCACCCGTTCTACACGGGCAAGCAGAAGATCATCGATTCCGCCGGCCGCGTCGAGAAGTTCAACCGTCGTTACGCCGCATATAACGAATCCAAGAAGGAGAGTCAGAAGGCATGAGACCGATGAATCGCCGTCCCGGCGGCCGCCGTCGCAGTTCCAACGTCGCCAAGCGCCGTCCGGATCCGTTTCGCGGAAAGGACGTGATCTACCTTGACTACAAGGAATCAAAGTTCCTCGAGCGTTTCACCAACGACCAGGGCAAGATTCTTCCGCGCCGTCTGACCGGCCTGTCCGCCAAGAACCAGCGTCGCGTGGTCGAAGCGGTCAAGCGCGCCCGTTTCATGGCCTTCCTGCCGTTCGTCGGCGAAGGTCTGAAGTAAGCAATCGAGAACGTTAAGCTAAGGAATAGAATACTATGGCCCGCAAATGTCAGATCACAGGCAAGGGTCCGCTGGTCGGAAACAACGTTTCGCATGCGCACAACCGCACGAAGCGCCGCCAGCTGCCGAACCTGCAGAAGAAACGCATCTACGTGCCCGAGCTGAAGCGCTTCATCACCCTTCGCATTTCCGCTCGTGCCATCAAGACCATCAACAAGAACGGCGCCTTCGTCACGCTGCAGAAGGCCGGTCTGATCTAAGTCCGAAATTTTCCGGCGGCCCCGCGCCGCCGTTTTTTTCAGTCTCCCCGGAGAGGTGGGTGAGTGGCTGAAACCAACGGTTTGCTAAACCGTCGTACTGGGAAACTGGTACCGAGAGTTCGAATCTCTCCCTCTCCGCACCCCATACAATACAGCCCGGAATCGATGATTTCGGGCTGTTTTCGTTGATTCCAATCCTCCTGATCCACCTGAATCCACTGGTTTTCACTGCATGTTGGATGTTTTTTGGATGTTTTTTCCACGCAAGAGGCAAGAAACAGCCCCGACACCAGCCGGGGCTTTTCGTTCACTTGCGCTCGGCTTCGATTTTCACCTGACAGATGACATTGACCTGCGGTTGCATGCGGTCGGGCGCGAGATATGCATATCCGGACATACGGTTGCACCCCGGCAACGGAGCGCGGGTATGCACGCGGAAGGCAGTGCCGGGGAAAACTTCAGTGGCGTCGTCGTATGCACCCGATATCCGTGTCTCCATCGAACGAACAGAAAGACACAACCCAAGGCGCCTCACTGCAGCAGACGTGCGGGAACACACTGGGAAGTCAGTACGCTTATCTGACGAGCACCATACTCCGCGTCCGAATCATGCCCGTCGCCTCCAGACGGCAGATATACACACCGGCGGGGAGACGTCCTGCATCGAGTTGCACTGTATGGACACCCGCCTGCAATCGTTCATCGATGAGAATGAAGCGGGACCGCCCCATGAGATCATGCAGCGTCAGCGTGGTATGTGCAGCCGCGGGAAGCGTGATCTCGATCCGTGTCGATGTCGCTGAACCGGGTGCTCCCGGACCGAAAGGGTTCGGATAGTTCCGTCCGAGCGAGACTGCCGATGCCACCACCGGGGGCTGTTCCACCGCTGTACCCGTTGCGCCGATACGGTACCAGAATCCCTGGCCGAGACGCTGTTCAGAGGAGGTGGATAATCCGATGACGGGCTGTCCGACCGTGCCTGCAATTCCGCCATGCGCATCGGAGGTATGCATGGCGCCCGCAGCGATGACGCTTCGCGAGAGTCGCATCTCCTGCGCATGCATTGCGAGAGGAAGAAGCAGGAGTATTCCTGCGAGAAAGAGACGATACGTATTCATTGCCGCACCTCTGTGACACCCGGCAAGTTCGCAGGAACAACATCCGGCTGTGCAGTACGCACGCGGGGGATTTCACCCGCCTCGTCATCGTGTTGCTGTTTCAGCAGCGCATCGAGGCGTGTTTCCAGTTGCCGGACACGGGTCAGCAACACGCTGGCCTCTTCCCCGCCCGCGAGCAGGCGTTCGAGTGCCGCCACTCTCGATTCGAGTTCGGCGGTTCGTGCCTGGGCGGCGCGCAATTCCCGTGTGCGGACTTCCAGCGCCTTGATCGCCGCGA
>JAGTUZ010000227.1 GCA_018224415.1 Bacteroidota bacterium
ATAGCCGAGATTCATCGGACGCGACCAGCGACTCCCCTGAGACCGAGTGACGTACAGGTCCATGCCACCGGCGGCTTTCGAGTTTTCACCGTCGGGGTAGCCATCGGAAGCATAATAGAGTGTGCGGCCGTCGAAAGCGATCGAGGGTGTGCGCTCCTCGCCTTTCGTGTTGACGTCGGGACCCAGATTGACCGGGCGGCCCCATGTGCCGTCGAGCTGTTTGCGGGACATCCAGATGTCGGTGCCACCGTAGCCGCCGGGGCGGTCGGAGGAGAAGTACAGGGTGCGGCCGTCGGGAGAAATTGAAGGCTGCGATTCCCAATACGTTGTGTTGATCTGGTCGAAGTTGTCGACGATGGTAGACAGGCGAAGATCCCGTCCCTCGAGATTGTCAAGATTGCGGGCCTTCGACCACTCAGTGCCCTTGTCGTTCCACTCCGCAACGTAGATATCGCATTTGCCGTAGCTGTCGGGCTGCTGGCAGAGCGCGAGATACAACGTGCGCCCGTCGGGGGAGATGGAAATCGCTCCCTGAGATTCGGGCGTGTTGATGACATCGGACAAATAGACCGGTTTTTCCCAATTGGTCTCGATATGGTCGACGCGATAGACGTCGTCCCAGTAGTCCTGGCGTTTGGGATTGGGGCGACGCGACGTGAAGAACAGCGTGCCGTTGGCAGTCACCGCCGGGGCGTAATCGTCCCACGGTGAATTGACGTTCTCACCGATGTTCTCCACCACGCCTCCCGTGACCAGCGCGATGTCCGCCGGGTCCGCTCCGGAACAACCCGCGAGCACCACACTGAAAATGACAAGACTGAAGATAGTGGCGTACCGTTGCATGTATACAGTATCCGCGTTGAGTTGATGAATCGTGAGTTGGGTTGCTTAGAACGCTTCGTACTTGAGGCCGATGGAAATCTGCACCGACATGACCTTCCAGTCCTCGATGGGAATGTCCTTCCCACGGTCGGTGATGGTTTCCGTAATCTTCGTCAGCGGATACCCCACCCGGATCTCCGGATTGATGTACCAGCGCGGACGAACGATATAATCGTAACCGAAGCCGACCATGCCCTCAAGACGCAGCAGTCCGTCAAAATCGCCGGTGGACACTTCGCGTTTGGTGTCCAGCAACTCGCGATACGACAGTTCCGCTTGCACGATTTCCTGGTTGTGGCGGACCTGGGACGCAAGGGGGAGCCCGACGGCCGGACCCGCAAAGACATACCAGCGCGCAAGGCGCGGCTGCCAGCGGGCGAACAAACCGACGGTGAGATACGAGAGACTGACGTCACCGATTTCATTGTAGGTGACGTCGTCGATCACCACGCTCTGCCCGGTGGCGATCGGCGTGGAGATGTCCCGCTCGTACTCGGTGTTTGTGTGCTTGTTGTCGTAATACACCTTGGCCATCACCGCCCATGACGGAGACCAGGCGTAGGTAATGTCGGCGCCGATCTGCGCGCCGATGTTCCCAAGATTGAACCCACCTTCGAACAGACAGTCACAGTCCGTTCGGAAGTCGCCCATGTTGGTGTTCTGGTTCAGTCCCAGAAAGCCGCTGACGAACACCCGGGATACGTCAGGACTGTAGACGGTTTGTGCCGTTCCGATGGAAGACACAAGCAGCAGGCTCGCGATCGCAAAGCATGATCGCAGAAAAGGTAATCTCATAAGCACACCTGATATCAATGACCAAGAATAAGACCTTTTACAATTTTTTTATCGGAGAAGCGGAAAAAACATCCTTGGCAGGGACTTGACCCCGCCCGGTACCGGTTTTTCAGTGGGGAAAATTACTGTAAACCGTTAGAAACACGCTATTTATGTGAATATAATTCACACCGGAATATACGAAAATTGAGCCGAATGTCAATGAATCGTTCCTTCTGTGTGAGGGAAAAAAATCGTCCGAGGGAGCGGAGTGAATCCGGGTTCGCTGGCAACGTGTCACCACAGGCGTTGTTGGGCGAGCAGTTGGCGTTCGGCGATTCTCCAAATTCGCTGACAGGGAAAGACGTTGGAGTAGAGCACTTCGTCGAGAACGACGGAATCTATTTTCCTGGGGTTCAGCTGTTGGAGAAGTTTCAGATCACGGTAATGGCGGACGGAACCGTTCAGCGTGATTGACAAATTAGTCGTTTCTGTGAGACTACGCAAGAACTCCAGAGGAGGACCTTCAGGGTTTTCTTTCCGGCCACGGACGGAGAGCAGTATCCGCTGCACCCCCATTCCGGCGAGGCCGAGGGCATGGTGGATGCTTTCCTCGCGGTGTCGGTTGTCACCCGCCTGCATTATCTCCGTTCCATCAACATCCACACCGACGACGATTCGTCGCGGACCGTAGCGCTGCAACAGGGCTTCCAACGGGGCCCCGGCAGGGAACACCTGCGCATCGAGCACCACGCGGTACACCTCGATATCTTCAAGCGCCACACGCACGTCTTCCTCCGTCCGGAAGATTCCACCCAGTTGGACGGCGATGTCCACGGCCTGCACCAGTTCCCGCAACTGCGCTGTCTGGGTGCCACCCGCCCTGCCTTCGAAATCGAGGCAGACGACATGCAGCGCCTTCGCATTCTCTCCGCGCCACAGCCGCGCCACATCGACCGGTGTGACCGGGTAGAGACCTTCCGTTCCCGGTTCACCGACGGCGGTGTGTGTGCAGCAGCCGCTGCGGATATGCATGGCGGGTATAACGAGCATCGTCTTCTTTTATTTGAGACCACTTCCGTTGTAGGGTTCAACCACGTTCTCGGTCCGGCCTTCGAGTGTCCACCAGAAGTCGTGCATTTCCTGCGGGGTCCCTCGCGTCAGCTCCTTGAGCTCGGCGGGAATCTCGACCCACATTTTCACGTCGACCGTGTTACGCAGACGACGCCGCTGCAGGCGTCCGCGATCAATATTGAACACCGTGCTTCCCTGTCCCTGCGCATCGAATTCGCTCATCGTGGCCATGCCCTGACCGGTGTCGACCGTTTTCTTGCCTGCGTAGGATTTCTTGAGTTTCACGTCAATGTGCGCCACGGTGCCCAGTGGGGAAGAAACGAGGTCGCGCACCTTGTATTGCGCCACGTTGCGCATGGCAAGATATCCCAGGCGGTCGGGCCCAACCAGCGTCCAGGAAGAATCCTTCGCCACCGGATCGTCGGCGACCTTCTGAAAGGCCAGCTGCAGCACCGCCTTGATCCCTGTCTCGGCGTAATCGCGGGTGATGGCCTCGATCTGGTTCGACTTCGTCGTGCGGTAATCGTCCTTGAGGTAGTTCTTGATCACTTCGATCAAGCCGCCGACGTCGGAGATGCGACCGTCTTTCTCCACGGTGAGTTCGAACGGCGCGCCAACCGGCGCGTTGTACTGCGCGTATTGCTTGACGATGTCGTAGGAATTTTCTTCGTCTGAATCATACCGCATTGTCCTCGAACCGTCGGGATCCTTGTAGCGGCCCTCGAAGAGCACGCGGTCGCAGGTGGCGCGCAGACGGACGCCGCCGCCGGGTGCCGCCTCGAGCACCTCGAAACGATACCACCAGCTCATTTCCTGATGGTTGCGATTCTCTATGCTGTCCTGCATGAGAAGGACGTCTTCCACGTTCGTGATGCAGTACCCGAACCGGTCTCCCGGCTGCATGCGATACTGCAGCATGACCGGTGCATCGAGTGTGACTGACGGACCGCGATCCTCGTCGGTGATCGTCTCCTGTTCGATGGCCTGCTGCACCGAATCCACCGGAGTGGACACGGCAGCCTTGCCTTCCCCGTTGCCTTGGCAGGCTGAAAGGGAAAGAAAAGACATCAGGAGCAGGAACAGCTGTTTCATGCAGACTCCGCGATATGTCGTTCAGGGATAGAGCAGATAGGGGGCGCGCAGGGGGAGGAAGTCGCGCCGGTCGGCGTCCGCACGATCGAGCAGGTCGAAGACGCTGCGATCCTTCGTGCCGCGGATACCGGACAAGAGATCAAGATACGATCTGAAGGATAGAAATGCATCATGCTGCCGCCGAAGGACGGCGATAATTTCCAGGCCAGTGCGGAAGCTCTCATAGCAGTGCCGGTTGGTGATCTCCAACCTGACACCGCCACATACCCTTCCGGAGAAACGTGGATTCGGTGCGCCGGGCATGGGGATCGGTCTGTAGCGAAGCGCATGGAAGCGCACTCCTCGAAGTTCGAGCGCGTTCAGCATGGAAGCAAGTGTGTCTCCGTCGATGAAAGGCGCGCCAAAGCGCAGGAACGGCTCCTCGGTCCCCCTGCCCTCGTTGAGGTTCGTCCCCTCAAGCAGACAGGTGCCGACGTAGGCCAGGGCCGCGTCAGGCGAACGCATGTTCGGGGAAGGATTGATCCAGGGAAGTCCGGTATCGTCGTGATACATGTTCCGCTTCCATCCCGCGCAGGGAAGGACAGTCAGACGGGGCGCGGCGCTGTCTGCGAGCCAACCCTCACCGACCGCCATGCGCATGGCCTCTCCCGCGGTGAGTCCGTGTCGCACCGGCAGGGGAAGATAGCCGACAAAAGAACGCAGGCTGTCGTTGCGGATCGGCCCTTCGATGATGAGGCCCCCCAACGGATTGGGCCTGTCACAGAGCAGCACCGGCAGTCCGGCTTCCGCCGCGGCCTCGAGACACATCGCCATGGTCGAGAGATAGGTGTAATAACGGACCCCGATATCCTGTAAATCCATCACCAGCACATCCAACCCGGCCAGCATGTCAGGGGTCGGCCTGCGCGTCGCGCCGTACAGGGAATGCAGGGGCACGCCCGCCACCGTGTCGGATCCGATGGCCACGCCGTCGGCGGCTGTTCCGCGGAAGCCATGCTCGGGCGAAAACAGCGCCGCGACGGTGACGCCGGGCAGGGACCGCAGACTGTCGAAGAGCATCCGTCCGTCCGAGAGCCGCGACGTGTGGTTCGCCATCAGTCCGATGCGCCTTCCGTGCAGCAGGTGCAGCGAATCGCCGAGCAGCACGTCGGCTCCGCTGCGGACCTGACCGCTGGCCGTGGGAAGCACAAGCAACAGCCATACACCGAGACCGACGATCCACCTCCTCATCGCTGTCTCCCCAAGCCCGGCTCGAGCGCCTGATACATCGCCCAGGCGGCAAGCGTCATGCCGTCCCACAACGCACCACTGACCGTGGCCGTAACCAATTCCTCGCCGCGGAGACGTTGCACCTCGAACTCTTCGGTATCGTCGGGCGAGGCATCGCCCTGCCGCAGCTCCGTTGCGACATAGACGGTGCACAGTTCGTCCGTGACGCCATTAAAAGGATTGAATTGTCCGATTTTTTCCAGCGAGGAGGCTTCGAGCCCGGCCTCTTCCCGCAGCTCGGCACGGGCCGCCGCGTCGGCATCTTGCCCTGCCTTGATTCCCCCTGCGGGAAATTCGAGGCTCTCCCGCCGGTTGAGATAGCGGTACTGCCGCACAAGCACGAAGCACCCTTGCGCATCCACCGGAATGACCATCACCGAACCGGGTGTCTGCACGTAATGGTATTCGCCCTCCGCTCCGGATGGAAGCGTCACCCGGTCGCGTTTGTACAACCACCAGGGGTTGCGGTGGAGGGTCTCTTCGCTGCGTTTGGTCCAGATCTGCAGTGACATTGTTCTCGCCTGTCGATGAAGGTTGTGGTCGAGGGGTCAGACGGCGCGCAGCAGCATGACGTTCCAGTCGAGCCAGTGCCGCTGGTAACGGAGATAGACTTCCTGTTCGTCGCGCACCCAGTCGAGGAACTCATGCGCCGCCTCGTCGCCGGGATGCGCACGGGCAAAATCGCTGACGGCTTTCCACTGCATGCCCATGTAGCGATCCCATTCGTCGCGCGTGCTGCGAAGGTTCCAAAGCAGTTCGAAGCCTTTTTTATCGATGATGTTCATCAGCTGTCGCTCACCGTGAATCTCCCACTGCAGCATCTGGAGGTACTGTGCGTAACGCTTCGGCAGAGGCAGTCGCGCGCTGGGCTCGCCGATGATTACGAAGCCGTCGTGTGACACCGCACGCGCAAAGACATCCAACGCGTCGGCGAAACCGCCGTATACCGGCGCCGTGCCGAGACAGAGCGCCAGATCGTATTCCGCCTCTCCGATGTCGAATTGCCGCGCGTCCATGGTGTGGATGTCCGTCAGCGCGGAAAGCCCCGCCTCCTCGAACAGCGCACTCGCCTGTTCGGTCCACTGCGCCGAGACATCCACCTGCGTGCAGTGGCAACCCCATTCGCGCATCAGGAGCAGCGCCGGCCAGCCGTTGCCGCTCCCGATGTCCAGCACACGCGACTGCGATCCGAGATCACACTGCCCGGCGATGGCGAGAAAGCGGTTGTCATCGAGCGGGTTCATGATGCGATGGCGACGGTAGGCAATATGATAGTAGGCGGCGCTGTCGAGCTGTTCGCTCATGACGGGTCCTGCATGCGGGTGGGACAGTAGGGCAAATTACGGGGAAGATCTCCACAGGACAAGCCGCCAGCAAAGGAAAAGCCGGCATCGCAGCAATTGCCGGCATCGCAGGAAAAGCCGGCATCGCAGGAAAAGCCGGCATCGCAGCAATTGCCGACATCGCAGAAAAAGCCGGCAGTGCTGTACGTCAGGCAGCGGCGATTGCGCGGATCCCGCAACGACCGTACTTTCCTGAATGAACGGCTTCACCCAGACATCGCTGCTTGACGAGCGCGTGCTCGCGCTCCGTCTGCGCTCGTACCAAATAGAAGCGTTACGCGTGCTGATGGACCACCATCGTGCCGGAGCCCGCCGCTTTCATGTGGTCGCACC
>JAGTUZ010000228.1 GCA_018224415.1 Bacteroidota bacterium
CTCATCAAGGCTTATGTACCCTCGATCCGGATCAAGGCTTCGGGCAAGCGTGGTCTTCCCGCTCTGCCTGGGACCCAATAAACACACGACCGGTGTGTCGGTCATCGCCTCGGCGAGCACCCTCGCAACTGTGCGCGGAAAGATTTCGCCTCTCTCAACCGGGTGAATGGTGTCCATCGCCCTCGTCATTTCCTGATTGTCCTATACAGAATCGCCTGTCTGCCGGTTACTGTGCCGTCCAATTGTCGGTTACTGTGCCGTCCAATTGTCGGTTATTGATGCTCGACACAGTATACATCGAGGCCGTGTACAATGCAACTATGCCAACATCTTTCTTGCCTCATGCTGGCATCAACAGATTTTTCAGCTGATCCAGCTCATTGAAGATGAGAATCGTGTCCACCGGCGGATGCTCACATAAGTTGCGGTTGACGGCACTCGCAGCCTTGACCTCGATTCCCCAGGTCTTCCTTCCGCGAGTGATGACCAGATCTACCTCCTGTCCATCCTTCTGTCGGTTACCGTGCCGTCTGTTTGTCGGTTGCTGATAGGACTGTGTATAGCCATGCATCAAGGGATATCCTGCCCGCGCCTGCGACTGCCAGGATCAGGTAGACCGTTGCGTACAGCAAAGGCAGCTCCTGTTTCCCGAAACCATCGGTGGCATGGACGATGAACGCCGCGACCAGCATCGTGATGATCAAGGGGATCGAGGATAGCCGTGTCGCAAATCCGAAAATCGAAAATGTTGAACAGAATACTTCGGAAAATACTGCCAAGGCAAGCGACGTGGTGACCCCTATGCCGATCGGATCGGCGAATTGGATGGGGTCGCCGGACAAAAGTTTTGAAAATTTCCCCATGCCGTGCGTCAGCATGAATCCGCCTGCGACGAGTCGAAGAAGCAGTAACGAAAGGTCGATATTTTTCGGATAATTGCCGGGATGGAATACACGTTTCAACATGGTTATTGCCTTTCGTGGTTTCTCGATTGGAAGCGATCAAACGTTGGCAAAGACGGTGTCGACTGCGCGAAGGTGCGCATGCTCCTATTGCCCGGGTGTCTCCCGCAGCGCGCGGTCAACGATGCGGTCAAGGAGGTCCGCCGCGGGGTCGAGCAGGTCGTCGGGGAAATCGTACCAGCCGCTGTGCAGGTGGGGATGGTCGACGCCGGCGCCGAGTCCAAACAGCGCACCGTCGTAGCGATGGGTGAAATGGGCGAAGTCCTCCGACCACGGGAAGGGCTGTGTGAGGTCCACGACGGGCATGCCGCCGTCCTCCGCCGCCGCGCGTATCATCGCCACGCAGTCGGCCGCGTTACGCACCGAGGGAAATTCCTCCTTCCATTCCAGGGAGCATTCCAGCTCCTGCGCATCCGAGAGGCGATGCGTCGCTTCCTCCGTGCGGCTTTTCATCGCCGCCATGAAATCGTCGCTGTCCGATCGCAGCGTGGCGAGCAGGCGCGCGTCGCCCGGCGTGGTGCCGAAGGCCTCGCTGCCGGCGGCGAGATGAATGATGGTGCTCACCGCGCGCGCCGCGTGTTTGGCGGCGTCGGCGGGAAGTGCCATGATGTGATGTGCGAGACGCAGCAGCACCGGTACCGGCGTGTTGCCGCGTTCGGGTTCGGCGGCGTGGCTGGTGCGGCCGGTCAGACGGATGTCCACGCCGCTCGAAGCCATGGCGAAGGCGCCGTCGCGCAGCAGCACAGCGCCGCGCTCATGGCCCGGAATGTTGTGCAGGGCGAAAACCCTGTGAGGCGCAAGGGTGTCGAACAGCGCGTCTTCGAGCATGGCCGCGGCGCCCTGTCCGGTTTCCTCGGCCGGCTGGAAGAGCACGGCGACCGGGGCGGTCAGTGTCGACTGCCGCCGGGCGATGCGCTCGGCCGCGCCGACAAGGATGCTCATGTGTCCGTCATGTCCGCAGAGATGCGCCGTGCCCTCGCGACCGCTCGCATAGGGGAGGTCGCCGAGTTCCCGGATGGGCAGCGCGTCGAGATCCGCACGCAGCAACGCGGCGGGCCGTGACGTGCCCCCGTACAGGGCCACGATGCCATGTCCCCCGATGCCCCTGTGCAGGGCCGCGGGCCGCGTCGCCTCGAGAAGGCGGATGATATGTTGTGCAGTCTGTTTTTCCTCGCCCGAACGCTCGGGATGCTGATGCAGGTGGCGGCGCAGCGCCGTCAGGTCGGTCATGGGAGATCCTTTCCCTCTGGTGCGTGTGTGTTTGCAAGGTCGGGATTTTGTTCGCGCACCGCAAATAGCAGAGTGGGAAGGGGAGAGCGAAGCAGGGGTAGGCCGTTCCACTGAATTTATTACTTTACGGATGATGTGTCAGTGAGGCACAATGTCAAACAGACCGGGAAAGAGGATGGCGCCCCACGCCGTAACCGCCGGATCGTTCATCGAACTGAGCACCTCCGCCCTCAAGCGGAATATCATCTATCTGAAAAAGCGCATCGGTCCGCACAGCCGCTTCGTCTCCGTGATCAAGGGCAACGCCTATGGCCACGGTATCGAGGACTATCTGCCGCTGGCGGAGCGGTGCGGTGTGCGTAGTTTCGCCGTTTCCGATGCCGCCGAGGCCGAGCGGGCCTGCCGCGTGCGGCAGTCCGGCACGGAACTGATGATCATGAACATGATCGATACCGCGGATCTCGCCTGGGCTCTGGAGCAGGAAATTTCGTGGTACGTTTTTGATTTCGACCGTTTGCAGGCGTCCGTCGACGCAGCGCGCGCCGCGGGAAAACGGGCTTCCATTCATATAGAACTGGAGACCGGATTTAATCGCACCGGCTTCGTCCCGGATGATCTGGATCGCGTGATCGACATCTGCCGCGACAACGAGCAGTACCTCGACCTTGCGGGCGTGTGCACGCATTTTGCCGGGGCCGAGAGCATCGCGAATTATTTCCGCATCCAGGAGCAGCGCACGGTGTTCGCCCGCATGAGCGGACAGTTCAAGGCCGCGGGACTGCATCCCCGCGCATACCACGCCGCCAGTTCCGCCGCGGCGCTGACCTACCCCGAAACCACGCACGACCTGGTGCGTTTCGGGATCGCGCAATACGGGTTCTGGCCCAGCATCGAGACGCGCGTGCAGAACATGATGAACGGGGAGACGCGTTTTTTCAAGGATCCGCTCACGCAGGTGCTGACATGGAAAAGCCGTGTGATCGCTTGTCAGCAGGTGCGCACCGGGGAACACGTCGGCTACGGCACGAGCTATCTCGCACAGCAGCCCACCACGGTGGCCGTCATTCCCGTGGGCTATTACCATGGCTACAGCCGGAACCTCAGCAATCTTGGTCATGTGCTCATCCGCGGCCACAAGGCCCCGGTGATCGGCATGGTGAATATGAATATCATCACCGTGGACATCACCGGCATTCCCGCTGCCGCGGTGGGCGACGAGGTCGTGATCATCGGCAAGCAGGGCCGCCACCGCATCACCGTCAGTTCCTTCTCCGATCTCGCGAATTACGTGAACTACGAGATGCTCATTCGTCTTCCCTACGAAATCCCGCGAAAAATCGTCCCCTGAAGCGTTCGCGCTTTAGGTGCGGGCAGATCGCGTTGCTACTTCATCACCACCATCCTCCGTGCCACTACCGCATCCTTTGTTTTCAGAGTGTAGAGATACACTCCGGAGGGAATTCCGGCCGCATCGAAGGACAGGGAATGTGTTCCCGCTTCCATGCGCACCTGATCGGCGAGCAGGGAGATTTCGCGTCCGAGCACATCCGTGACAAGCAGTGTGACGGGCGTCGTGGACGGCAGATCGAAACGGATGACCGTTGTGGGATTGAAGGGATTCGGGTAGTTCTGATGCAGGCGGAGGGTCGCGGGGCGCGGTGTGGCCGACGCATCCGTTTCGGTTTCGAGGAAGAAGAGCCGGTAGAACGGAAGCTGGCTTACTCCCGACGGATTGCTTGTGGTGACGGTCAGTCCGTCCGTGGCCTCCACGCGCCAGAGCACACGCTCGTAATGCGAAATGTCATGCGGATGGATGTGCGCCAGGATTTGACGGAGCTCAGCGACCGAGCGCGTCAATTGATTCTCCAACCCGCCGCCGTCGGAATCGATGGAAATGCTCCGCTCGGGTGTGGGAGCGTCGAAGAAAAACACGGTGTAGCGCAACTCGTCCGAGTACCGCGTGGAATCGAGCACGGATTGGTAGCAATTGTGGTAAGGATCCGGAGGACTTGGACGCTCCCAGCGGAAAATGACCGTGCTGTCCTGCGATGCGGCAAGGTTGATTTCCGTGCTGTCGGCGAGTTCGACCACAGAGAACGGGTACGGAGCGTGGGGGAGAACGTAATACTCCCGCGTCATGCCGTTCGCCGCGGGATTCAACATATCCAATAATTGTATCCACTGCGCCTGCATTCCCTCTTCCCGGACCGTACGGGAAAGGAGCAGGAAGCGCTGGTCGCCGGCGATCGTCGTCTGGCCGCCGAAGAGCTTCCCGGCGTCGCCCTCCCTGGCGTCGAACTCTCCGGAAAAACGCGCCATGAACATCGGCCGTTGTTCTTTGGTGACGGTATTGCAATAGCGATCCTGCGGACGGACGAGAAGCTCATAGAGCCGCTGCACGTACACGGTGTCGGATTCCGGATGCGGCGCTCCCGTGATCTGCAGCATATAGTGCTGCACGTCGCCTTCGGTGAAGGTCATGAGCGGCGACGTCTGATTGAGCGCGGCGACCGCTGGCGAGACCTCGATCGAGATTCCCGCTTCCGCTTTCGAATCCTGGAACACGCCCGCCGCGCGTCCGTTCACGAACACCGACCTGTCGACGTCGAACACGAAGGGAGAACGCTGCGCTGCCGGCACGCCGCCCACCGTGAGTTTCGTCCATGAGTAGCCGTCATCCCACGAATAACACGAAGCGATGTTCGTATCCACTTCCGCGATGGAGTTCCGCACGGTGAGCGATACACTGTATCCACGGGTGTCCCAGTCCGTGATGACGTTCCCGAGCGTATCCCGGGCCACGAGTTCGAACGGCACTTCGGCCGCGACGGTTTGAACGATGGGATTCTGGGAGACGAATTCGATGGCAACTCCGTCGATCGCCTGGCCCGATGCCGGGCGACAGAAAGGGAGCGTCATGAACAGTGCAACGGGAAGGACACAACGGAGGGCGAGCTTCGCGATGGACATCGATGCCTCCTTGAATTTGAGCGCGTGAATCACTATGCCGGTTTCCCCCAATGTATGCAATCTCACAACATTACGCACAAGAATATCCGACGCTGTGGCTGCTGGCCTATGGCAGTGTCGCCCTGGTGTCGCTGGTACACGCCAGTATCCTGGTTCGGCCAGAAAGTCCGTGAGGAAGGCGGGGTTCCAAACCCCGTTATGCGGGGCATTTTTGTTGTATCTTGCTCGCATACCCCCGACCCGCGGTGATTCAACCGCACAGCAGTCTGATCCAAACCATGGTACAACATCTTTCGATCGTGATTCTCTGCGTGCTGCTCCAAATCGGATTGCAGCCGCTGCTCCCGGGCGGATCTACGGTATTCGCTCAAATGCTGCCGGAGCATGCCGTCCTGCTTTCGACCTCCGGACGTGTGGATGCATCCCTGAAGCAAGATATTGCCCGTGCCGGTGCGCGTCTCGCCGTCAGCTATGAGCCGATCTTCATCGTCCGGCTCCTGCCGGGAAGGAGCGGCGAACTGCTGACGGACATCCCCGGCGTCGTGCTTCTTCGGTCACAGGATGACGTTGATGCGCTGGAGGAAACCATCCCGTCACACATCCGGAATGTGTTGCGACGCCTGCTTCCTGATGAGCCGGGGGATCCATTCGTCTGGCGCGTGTCTGCCCCGTCGTTTAACGAAGCGGGAAGCCCAGCGCACAACATGTTCATCACTGATGATCTGGACGGGAGTGATGGCCTGCGTACCGTCGCCGGGCCACCATGGAATGCATGCGTGGGGACCGTCCATGATCAGGAAGCGGACGCTGCAGCGCTGCACGCACTGCTCGAATGCCCTCCAGCCGTTGGGGGCACCGATCCCGCCGTCACAAGCGACGTGATGGTCGGAAGCTCCACTGTCGCGGTGTTCTGCGTCAGCAACGTGAACGCGCAGCAACAGGGGGTACCGGACTGGACGGAAGAGCTGCACGGCACCGCCATGGCGAGCATCCTGGCGAATCTCGCATGGTGGAGCGACATGGCTGCGTCGTATGGAAAGGAAAAATCCTTTTCTGTCCGGGAATACGGTCCGGCGCATCCGGCCTGTGCGATCGATTTCGATCCGACCGAAGGGTATGAAACCGGGGATGCATGGGTGCTGGACCGAAGATTCCAGCAGCCGGTCATGAGCGCCCTCGGATACAACGCTGCCAACACCACGCTGAATATGCGGGCGTTCTGTCATGATCTTCGCACGGTCGAGGGAACGGACTGGGCGTACGCCGCCTTCCTGCTCGCCGGGAAAAACACAGTACGCGGACACGCCTTTATCGGGGGACCTGCGACCGTGGTGTCGGCCTCCCAACTCGGGGCGGGCTTGCTGTTCGCACACGAGACCGGCCATATCTACCACGCCCTCGACGAATACTTTGAACACGGCGCATCGAACCGAAGGGCGCGGCAGTCGCGCTTCGGCGTCCCGAACGGGAACCATCATTTTCGCAACCATCCCGTGCAGCCTGCACTGATGGTCCACGGCTATCCGGCACTCAGCAGTCATGCGGCGGTGCATGTCGGTCTCATGGATACGGTGCGCTTGACGACGGTCTCCACGGTACCGGAGGATGCGACATACGAAGTCGCGTATCTCGACGCGGACGGTGCGGTGGTGGAATCCTCGCGCTGCCAGGGAGCCCTCCGTTTCGCCTGGGGGAACGGAACGCGCGTGCGACTGCGCGCCCTGCCCGCCATCGAACACGACGGACGGAGGCATGAGAATCCTGCATGGGATCAGAGCGGAACAGCGC
>JAGTUZ010000229.1 GCA_018224415.1 Bacteroidota bacterium
CACCGTCCTTCTCGTCCTCATGACAGCAGGAGTCCTTTTCCGTCCCGCCTGCCCCTGATGCGTCCACGACTCCTGCACTGTCCCGGCTCCCTGCGACGTCACCGCGTTCTGCGACGTCACCGCGTTCTGCGACGTCACCGCGTTCTGCGACGTCACCGCGTTCCGCGACGTCACCGCGTTCCGCGACGTCACCGCGTTCTGCGACGTCACCGCGTTCTGCGACGTCACCGCGCTCTGCGACGTCACTGTGTTTCGCAATGTCACTATCCTCGCTGGAATAGACGAGGACGGAATCGTCGAGCTTGTGCAATTCGACGGGGACTTCCTTGCGCTCCCGCTCCTCCGATTTCGGTGATTCCTCCGGTTGCCCGTGCGTTTCGCCGGGCAGCGGATCCATCGAGTACAGCATATCCTAACCTTTCTTCAGACGACGAGACCTTCCTGCGTGATACAGCGGCGGAGCCGCTGGGAAAGGACGATCATCAGATTCACAAGATGCACATTTTTCCCGACGAGGTCAATGCAGTACTCGATCTCGTCGATGGCGTGTGAGCTGTTGGTGTCGGGATAATGTTCGGCGAACTTCGTGATGGGCTCCCTGAAATCGGCGCTGAGCAGACGGTCAGCGGCACCCGACTGCACGGCGAGCACGTCGCGGAACCATGACGCGACGGCAACGAGGAAGCGCACCAGCACCTGCCGGTCGTCCCCTGCCAGAATGGTCTGAATGCTGTCCATCAGCCTTTGGGGATTGGCGGTCACGACGGCACGGAGATACTGCAGCACTTCGTCACGCCGCACGAGTCCCCCCTCGCGCGCCAGTTGCAACGCCAGGCTGAAGCTGCCACCTGCGAGCTGCGCGGCCACCTGCCCGTTGGCCGGGTCGATATCGTCGAGGCGCAACAGCGCATCGCGGATCTCATCCTCACGCAACGGGTCGAAACGCAGAAGCTGGCAGCGGGAAATGATGGTCGGCAGCAGCGCTTCCTTGCGTGAAGCGGTGAGAATGAGCAGAAGATCGCCCGTGGGTTCCTCGAGCGTCTTGAGCAGGGCGTTTGCCGCGCTGCTGTTCATGCGGTCGGCGCCGGAAACCAGCACGACCGTGCGGCCGCGTCCTTCGGCGCGAAATGCCGCAACACGGCGGATGTCGCGCACGCTGCTGATCTTGATGCCGGCCGCCTTCGCCATGCCGAGTGGCTGGTAGAGGTTGTCGGCCTTGGCCTCGATCAGCGCATTCATCTCTTCAAGCTCGGCCTCGGTGAACTTGTCGACGGCGCTGGACTCATCGTCTTTCGACGGCATGGGAAAGATGAGCTTCAACCGCGGATGGCGCAGCGCGGCCATGCCGACGCAGTCGGGACATGACCCGCAGGGCTCGAAGCCGCCCGCGCGGCAGTTGAGCGCACGCGCAAACAGCAACGCCGCGGCGTCCTTGCCCGAACCCTCCGGCCCGTGAAACAGCATCGCATGCGGAATGCGTCCACTCTCGAACTGGCTGCGGAGGAGGTTTTTGACGCGCTGCTGGCCGATGACCGTATCCCAGGACATACTCACTCGTTTGGTTTTCGTGCAGTATTGGATTTCAAGACCGGATAGGCCTCAGAATGCGTGCCCGATGCCGAACTGGAAGGCACCCTTGCGGATGACCTCGCTCCAGAGCTGCTTTTCCCAGAACCACCGGTTGTGATCGGCCGACGGGTTGAAGCCCTTCATGCCGAAATCCACGCGGATTGGCCCGAAGAATAAATTGTACCGAATACCGACGCCAAAGGCAATGGCGGTCTGCGCGAGATTGATGTTCTCGAACCCTTCCCAGAGATTGCCCGCATCGACGAAGGTCACGAACCAGAAGCCATCGAGCCAGCTCCGTTCGTTCGGGAAGAGCTGCCAGCGGAGTTCGCTGCTGAACTCGACCAGTGCGTTACTGCCGAAGTAGGCGGCTTCGGGGTTCGCCGCCAGTTCGCGCGCCGTCCATCCGCGAATGCTTTGGGCACCACCGGCGTAATACCGCCTGTTGGGCGGCACCGGAAGGTCCTCCTCCAGACTCCGGCCAAATCGCGAAATGACCCCGAGCCGGAACTTGGTGCCTGCGATTGTGGTGTTGTTCCTCGAAAGATCCCAGAACATGCGGATCAACCCCTCATACTTGATGTACTGCGTCGACCGGATGCCGCGTGCGTCGTTTTCCTGGGGCAGCGGACTGATACCGAGCTGCTCGAGCAGGCCGGCCTCCTCGATCATGGCCTTGACGAAAGCCCCTTCCGAGGGATTGAACAGATCGTTGGTGCCGTCGTTTTCGATACTGAATGTGCGGATGGAATTGCGGAAATTGACGGTTTCGTTCTGGTCGAGGTTGATGAACACGCGCCCGAACAGCGCGGCCGCGTTGCCGCTGAATTCCGAGATTTCGTAGGCCCAGCTGAGACGGGCCGTGGCGCGCTTGCTCAGATAGCGGTCCGTTCCCACCACCAGAGAGAGAATGTTGCCACTGGCGAGATTCTCTTCGCCGACGAGGCTGTACGACCCGACGATGTGTCCCGAATTCCGGTTGGAAAAGAGATAGGGCTGGTCGAAACGCAGCTGCGACGTGGCGAGATAGGTGCTGGTAACGTTCGGGATGCGACCCAGGAGGTTGAAATGCGTGGTCAGCGTCTGTGCGCCGGCAAACACGTTGCGCATGAGAAACGACACCTCACCGCCCGTGGTCAGTCCGTTGAGCTGGTTGCTGACAATCAGCCCGGGCGCAATCTCGAAGCGCTTGCGTGGCTGCAGCTCGAGCTTCATCGGAACCAAGGAATCCGACATGTTCTCGATCGGTGGAAAGGTGGAGGTCAGCGACACGTAGGAAAACACGCCGAGCCGGTTCAGGTTGGTCTCGGCGTCGTTGACACGCCGCAGGGAAAACACCTCGCCCTCGTCGAAATCCAGCCGGTCATAAACGATTTTCCGTGCGAGGTTCAGTTCGTCCACCCCGGTGATGCTCTCGGTGATCTCTCCGAAATACAGCCGGCGGCCATGGCGGAAGCTCAGCTTGATCACCACGTTGTTGTTGGAGAGTTTGCGCTCCACCGTGATCGAATCCAGCGTTGCACGCGGGAAGCCGTTGTTCGCGAGAATCTCGAGCACACGCCCGCGTTCGGCGTATACCTCGTCAGCGCGGTAGCGCCTCCCCGGACGCAGCAGCGGCGAACGGTTGACGATCTCGAGCACGGAATCAGGCAGGGCAGACAGGTTGCGGTAGCCCACCGAATCGATCTGGGAGGGCTCGCCCTCCTCGATCGTAAACAGCACGTCGATCTCTCCGTCCTCGTTTCGTGACCAACTGCCCTCCACCGTTGCGGAGAAGAATCCAGTATTCTTGTAATGCTGCCGCAGCAGGGCGATGTCATCTTCGAAGAGCTGTCCGTCGAAATACTGCGGTTCCTGCGCGAAGGGGAAGCGCGCACCGAAGTTGGAGTAGATACTGGCCGTCAGCCACCACGGCGACGACTGGGTGCGGAGCAGGTCGAGCAAGGTTCCATCGGCGAAGGATGAATTTCCTTCGACGCGCACATCGGCGACCTCGATGGAGTCAAACATGGAGGGGGGGGCCTGGGCAAGTCCCGCAGCGGGGAGAAAGACGAGGACGCCCAGAAAGCACAACAGATGCGACAGCCCGGCACAGGAGTGCCGGGCTGCACCGCGAAACCTGTCACGCAATGCGCTGCTGTGTTTGCTGCGAGGCAATGGATTTAATAGTCGCTTTCCTCGTCACCATAGAAAAAATCTTCGTCGACCGGATAATCCGGCCAGATGTCTTCAATGGATTCGTAGGTTTCGTCCGGATCCTCGAGCTCCTGGAGGTTCTCGATAACCTGCAGGGGAGCTCCGATGCGCGTCGCGTAATCAATCAGTTCGTCGCGCGTGGCGGGAAACGGAGCGTCGTCCAGCCAGGTGGCGAGTTCCATGGTCCAAATCATGTCTGTATTCTCCTGTGAGAAAATGGTGGTATCGATGCCCGGGCTTCGTCCCTTCATAGCACCGCGCCAATTATACCAATTGGACAAGGCTTTGTCAAGTTAAATCACACCGAACGCACCGGACGGAACAAACAGCGCGCATGTTTGCTGTGAAGGCGCTGGGCCTTGGAGCACCAGACGCCCACGTCGCGGCGGCAGGCGCCGACGGCGCAGGGGTCGGAAAAGGCAGAATGCGGGCAGCTGTAGTCGCAGTACTGCGGATATTCTTCCGTGATTTTTTTTTTCTTGTCGCTCACACGCGCTCCGTTTTGGTGTCGGACCAGCGGAATGCCACGGACTCGGCGGTGAGGGCGATGCCCACGACCGTCCAGAGAAGCAGGACGATCTCATGGTCGCCGAAATTGTATTCCGCCATGCCGTTGACGAGGAAGCCGACAAAGGCGGCGATGGCGCCAAGAACAAGCGTCCCGGCGGCGTTGCCACGGTGGCGGCGCCAGCTCCGCCAGAGGCGGAGGCCCACGGCGCCGAGGAGAAGCAGCAGCGCAGCGGCCCCAATCACGCCGTGCGTTGCGAGCACGTGGATGTAGGTATTGTGCAGATGTCCGCCCTCGTCCTTGATCGCATCCGGCACGTAGGTCCGGTATATGGCGTGCATCTCCCCGTCACCCACCCCGGTGACCGGATGTTCGAGAAACATCTGCCAGCCCGTACGCCACATGCGCAACCGTGCCTGGTTGCTCTGTACCACCGCCTCTCCCTGGGCTTCACCGCGCAATTCGCTCTTCTGCGTGGTGAACATCATGCCGAGACGGTCGCGGTACTGCTGGGGCGCAAGCAGGAACAGCAGCACGACGCCACCCGCGAGCACAGGCAGCAGCAACCGATAACGCAGTACGGCGATGAGCAGCGCGCCTGCGGCAAAGCCGAGCCAGCTGCTGCGTGTCATCGTGAAGAGCAGCGCCACAAGCATCAGCGTGGCTGCGGCAATCAGAAGGGTACGCTCGCGCCGCGGCGTCTCCGGGTCGAAGAGCAGCGGGAGGAAAAGCAGCAGCAGCAGCATGCGCATCCCACCGCCGGTCATGTAATGCTGGAACAGGCCCAGACGCTCGCTGCCCGCCCAGAGATGCTGCACGATGCCGACAAGCGACTGCAGTCCCGCCGTGATGGCAAGCACCAGCAGCAGCCACCGCAGGGACCGCGCGTCGGTGAAGGCGGCGGGAAGGATGAACACGATCAGCAGCAGCAGCAGACGTTTGGCCGAGAGCAATGACGACGCGGGATACATTGCAAACACAACCATGACCAGCACGGCCGCCGCCCAGACGAGCATCGGATATTCAAGTCCGCTGCGCCGCAGTGCCGCCCGTCCCTCACCCGCCACCAGCAGTGCGAAACACACACCGACCACGACGAATGCGACCGAGGAGAGGGCGATGGAAAACAGGATGCCGGCGATCATGACCGCCAGACTCAGACGCAGGCCCCGCCGCGCCGGAAGGATGAGTGCGCTGCGCTGCATCAGAGATGGAACTGCATGGTGTACAGGCGTTCGTAGAGACCACCGCGCGCGCGCAGTTCCTCATGCGTCCCGACCTCGGCCACGCCACCGACGTCGAGCACGTAGATGCGGTCGGCGCGCTGGA
The DNA here is from genome assembly GCA_018224415.1 of Bacteroidota bacterium. Lineage (GTDB taxonomy): Bacteria > Bacteroidota > Ignavibacteria > SZUA-365 > SZUA-365 > SZUA-365. The sequence continues at coordinate 5,603 of JAGTUZ010000229.1, forward strand.
TGGTGCTCAGGCGGTGTGCGATGACGATGGACGTGCGTCCCTGCATCAGGTTTTCGATGGCTTTCTGCACAAGCACTTCAGACTCCGTATCCAGGGACGAGGTCGCCTCGTCGAGAATGAGAATGGGCGGGTTCTTGTAGATCGCACGCGCGATCGACAGCCGCTGCCGCTGTCCGCCGGATAGCTTGACACCGCGGTCGCCGATGACCGTGTCGTATCCTTGCGGGGTGTCGGCGATGAAATCGTGCGCATTGGCGGCCTTCGCCGCGGCGACGAGGCGCGTTTCGTCGATGACGTCCTCCCCGTAGGCGATGTTCTCGCGGATGCTGGCATTGAAGAGAAACGTCTCCTGCGTCACCACGCCCATGAGCCCGCGCAGGGAGCGCACGGTGATGTCGCGCACGTCCCGCCCGTCAACGAGGACGGCACCGCCGGTCACGTCGTAGAAACGCGGCACGAGATCCACCATCGTGCTTTTGCCCACGCCGCTGGGTCCGACGATGGCCACAACCTCTCCGGCGCGAATTTGCACGTCGATGCCGCGCAACACTTCCTCTCCGGTGTCATAGGCGAAGCGGACTCCCTCGAAACGGATGCGGTCGTGAAAGCCGTCGATGTCCACCGCGCCCGGCCGGTCGGTGATGCGCGGCGCGATGTCGAGCACGCCGAAAACGCGCTCGGCGCCCGCGAGTCCCTGCGAGATGTGGTTGACCGTCTGTCCGAAATACTTGAGTGGTTGCATCATCTGCAGCATGGCGAAAATGTAGGCGACGAACACACCGCTGGACATGCCGCTGCGGCCCGAGAGAATCGCATCCCCCATGAACCAGAGAATCACTACCACCACGAGCACACTCAGCGTCTCGGTGATGGGCGCTGCAAGGTCCCGCCGGCGCTTGATGCGTATGAAGGTGCGGTAGTAGGACTGGTTCTCCCGTCCGAACTTGTCGATTTCATACCGTTCTGTCCGGAATGCCCGGATGATACGCATGCTCGACAGACCCTCTTCGAGCACGGACGTCAGGCGGGCATTGGTTTCCTGCAACCGGTCGCTTTCGTGCTTGACCCAGTTGCCGATTTTCGCGAGGATGAAACCCGTAACCGGCAGCAGCACGAAGGCGATGAGCGTGAGTTGCCAGTCGATCACGAACAGCAGCACGGTGTAGACGAGAATCTGCGGGGGATCGCGAAACAGGCTGTTGACCACCGCGATGGCGGAATCGTTGACGAGCTGCACGTCGCTGATGATGCGCGACATGAGCATGCCCTTTTTTTCCTCGGTGAAATAACTCAGCGAGAGTCGGTTCATATGCTCGTACAGCTGCCGTCGCAGGTCGCGGATGATTCCCTGCTCCGCCGGGGCCATGCTCCACGACTGCGCGTATCCGAACAGATTCTTGAATAGGAAGGCCCCGATGATCATGACGCACAGCCATTTCAGCGCGGTCACCGGATCGGTCGAAGCCATGGCGTTGTTCATCTGGGCAAGCGCCCATGCCTTGATCGTATCGAGAGAAAGCGGCGGCACGGGCCTTGGCGTCGGATAGACCGGATCGAAAAGGACGTTGATGAACGGAATGATCAGGATCACCGTGATCATGTTGAATATCACGGAGAATACCATCGCGGTCGAGGAGATCCCCAATTGGCGCTTGTACGGAAGGACGTATCGAAGAATGCGGAGGACGGTCTTCACGAAAAGTCCTGTTGGGAAGTGGTCTCAAGATGGTCGATGCCGCGGACGCAGCGCATGCGCGGCTCGTGGCGCAGCGAATCGTAACGGTCGCGACAGCGCTGCGGCACATCGGTGCGCGGGTGGTGCAAGTGAATCTGTATTGCCCGATGCCGCAGCGATTTCGGTGTGAGACCGAGAAGTTCGAGACGCAGTTCGACGTCGCTGTCCTCGCCGAATCCGGGTCCGTCGTATTCCTCGTCGAAGCCGTTGATGGCAAGCATCGGCTCGCGGGACACCGAGAAATTGCTGCCGAGCATGCCGCGCCCGGAAGCATGCAATATGTTTCGCAGCAGCGGGCTTTCAAAGCGCAGGCCGTCTTCGACACGTTTGGCGTGGCAGAGCAGGCCGTCCCACCACATTCGCGCATCGATGCGTTCGAAGCGTCCGCACGCGACGTCCTCCATCGTCAGCGCAGCCGTCCATGAAGCGCTCGTCTCCACTCGGCGTCCGCAGAAATATCGGCCATCCTCGCGCGCCTCCAGGTGGTCTGCCACGAAATGCCGGTGCGGCAGACAGTCGCCATCGGTGAAGATGAGCAAGTCGCTGCGCGCGGCGCGAATAGCGTTGTTGAGCATCACATTCTTGCGCCAGCCGCGGTCTTCATGCCAGAGATGCTGCACCGACAGCCCGAGCCGTTTCTGCGCGTCGCGCACTACATCGTTGATTTCCGGTCCCGAGCCGTCGTCGGCGATGATGATCTCGAAGTTGCTGGCTGACTGCCGTGCACAGGAGGCGAAAATCATCCGAAGAAAGTCGGGCCGATTGTACACCGCCACGACCAGCGAACAATCGGGATTCATCGCGCGGCCTCCCCGCGGCCCCGCTGCAGGGCGCGTTCGAGCGCTTCTGCGGTCCTCGCCGGCGGAATGTCGGTCATGCAGACCGGATCGGGACAATCGAGCCGCCGGCAGCAGCGGGTTTCCACGTCGGGAATGCGCAGCACCTCCGCACGGTCGCTCCAGGGACCCTGGGATTCAGGATTCGTTGGTCCGTAAAACATCACGGCAGGGAGTCCGAGGGCGGTGGCGATATGCGCGGGGCCACTGTCATTGCCCACGGCCGCCGCGCAGCGGTCCAGCAGTGCCGCCGAATCCCGCAGCGTGCCGCCGGGTTCCAGGCGCACGTGCGGTGCGGCGGCCGCGATCGCCTCCGCGTCGCGGCGCTCTGCGTCGCTTCCCCAGAACACGAGAAAGCGCGCGCTGTCGAAACGGGGATCCGCGACCAGCGCCTGCCAGTGTGCGAGCGGCCACTTCTTGGACGGGAAGCCGCCCGTGGGAATCAGTGCGACGACAGGTGTCTCGTTGTCAAAACCCAGGGCCTTCCACTGTTCTTCCGCCCTGGCGCGCTCGTCATCGGAGACATGCCAGACAAGCGAGCGCGTGCGTTCGGGGAGTTCCAATGCCCGCAGGGCGAACAAATTGAATTCCACCTCGTGTCCGTGATTGGCCTCGCGTGCGGACAGCCGGTGCGTGTACAGCCGCTCACGCAAACGGAAATCATATCCGATGCGGATGCGGGCACCGCTGGCCACGGACTGTATGGCCGTCGCGGGCGAGCAGATCAGATCGATAGAAAGATCGAAGCGCTTCCGTCGGAGTCGGCGGAGGAAACCCAGTTGATAGCGGATGCTCTCGTCCTCGAAACGGATGATCTCGTCCACGTCGGGATTGTGCTCGAGCACAAAGGCGCTGGCGGTGCGCACGACATAGGCGATGTGCGCCTCCGGATACGAAAGCCGCAGGTTCGCCAGCAGCGGCGTCGACCACAGCACGTCACCGATCCCGCTCATGCGGATCACGAGAATTTTCCTCACAGTTTGTAGCCGATCGTGCGCAGGAAGTCCTTCCGCTTGTTGATGTCATCCTCGCCTTCGACGCCCTTCGGGCTCGAACCGTCGATGACGCCGAGAATGCCGCGTCCGCCGTCCTGCTCCGCCACGATCACCTGGGTGGGATTGGCGGTGGCGCAGAAGAGGTGCACGACCTCGGGCACCTGTTTGATGGCGTTAAGGATGTTGATCGGGAAGCCCTCGCGCAGGAAGATGAAAAAGCTGTGTCCGGCGCCGACCGCCTGCGCATTGCGCACGGCGAGATCGACGAGTTTTTCTTCATTGCCGATCCAACGGACGAGGGCGGGACCCGAGGCCTCGCAGAAGGCGATGCCGAATTTCATCGAGGGGTTGGTCTGCACAATGGCCTCGTACAGGTCCTCTACGGTCTTGATGAAATGCGACTGGCCCAGGATGAAATTGAGGTCCTCCGGGTTCTCGACAGGAATGACTGACAGATCCATGCGAATATCTCCGTTCAATATAAAAAAGCTCTTCAATGGGTGATGATGACGTGTCGCTGCAGCCACGGCGGCAAGGACGTTAGGAGTTGTGACTGCAGATCCATATATTGAATTGTCGCTTCCACATCTGATTGGGAACTGGATAAAGTACGCTTTTCGCTGACGAGCGTCAATGTCCATTCCCCGGTTTGGGGTACATGTGCACGATCCATGCTTCCGACCACATGCCTGAAGAGCATGAAATTCGGGACCCGGGATGCGGAACACAGCATAGGACTCGCGTGTTCAACTTTGAATATGCCGTTCCATGATTTTTTCATCCTCACACACACCATCATTGCAGAGGTTTCCGATGAAACACTTTAGAATTTTGACCATGATCGCCCTTGCCGCGCTGCTCACAGCCGGTTTCACGGCCTGTGACGACAACACCACCGATCCCGTGGACACCGATCCCGTGCTTGCCGCCCCGACGAATCTGAAGGCCGCCTCGGCCCACGGTGCCGTATTCCTGAGCTGGACCGCATCGTTCGACGAGAACGAGAGCAATTTCGGCAGCTATAAGATTACGGTGACAAACAATACCACCGGCGAAACCCTTGCGCCCCGCACGGCCGGCAAGGGTATCAACAGCATCCGCGTGGATGGTCTGACCAACGGCGTGCGCTATCAGTTCACCATCCGTTCGGTTACGGATCTCGGCAAGGACGGAACGACGTTCGCCACAATCGAGTGGTCGCCTGCCGTGCGCCAGAACACCGACAAGAACGGCCTGCCGATCAAGGTATATGCCACCACTTCCACCATGTTCAACAGCGCCATCGATCTCTACAACTCCAACGGCGATGCCGAAGTCATTCCGCAGATAGGCCAGATCTTCCAGGATCGCGGCGATCTGTATGTCCACGCTACCAACAGCACCTCCGCCATCGAAATCATCAGCCCGGACAATGCAAACAACCAGGGCCTCGAGACGCAGTTCTCCAGCGCCACACCGTTGGCTCTCGATGACCTGGACGGCCAGCTTGCCGCCGAGCCGCCGGCATCCGCCACCTACTCGATCAAGAAGCTCACCGTGCAGACCGGCAGCGCGACGGCGGGACGCGTGTTCTGGGGCCGCATCATTCGTGGCAATGACATGTATTACTTCCGCCTGCTTGTCAAGAAGGGCAGCAACGGATCGCTCATCCAGGGCAGCGGTAACGACCGCTACCTCGAGATGGCCGTTTCCTTCCAGAACGCGCCGAACAATCCGTTCGCAAAGCACTAATCGCGCTGCGCGCGCGCTTCGCGCTCGCACGCGGTAGGCTGTACGCTTTACGCGATACGCTGTACGCTGTACGCTTTACGCGGTAAGCAGATAAAAACCACCGGTCATTGGGCCGGTGGTTTTTTTTGTCCTGCGACCCCCGTCCTGCGCCGCTCCCGGGCCTGTTTTTCCACGTCAAAATTCCTATCTTTCAGGCCATCACCATCTGAAAGAGGAGTTGTCATGAGCATCAAGTATTTCCATGTTCTGTTTGCCGCTATTCTCATGCTGTCGCTCACGGCTTGCGAGGAGGAGACGACCGGACCGGTTGATGCGGATGTGGCCGCACCGACGATTCTCCGCGCCGCTTCCGATGACGAGGCAGTCATCCTGAACTGGGTGCCGTCGACGAGCGAGACGCAGGAAAATTTCGGCGGATACAGGATTACCGTTCTTGACAAGGAAACCAACGACACCTTTTTTGAAAACGCCCCGAAGGGAACGGGCCATCGCATCGAGAATCTCAAAAACGGAACGCGTTACCAGTTCACCGTGCGCGCGGTGACGTCGGCGGACAAGGAAAGTCCGGGTTACGCGACCATCGAATGGGCGCCGGCGATCCGTCGCGACGTCAACCAGGCCAATCAGGAAATCCGCGTCTACGCGACAACCTCGACGACATTCAACAGCGCAGTCGATCTCTACAATGCCAGCGGCATCTGCGAAGTCATCCCGCAGTCGGGACCGGAATTCCAGAACCGCGGCGACCTGTTTGTCCATGCGCCAAGCACGACCTCGAATTTTCTCGTGATCCGCAGTCCGAACACGGCCAACAACCAGGGGCTGGAGACGCAGTTCTCCACCGTGTCGTACGACGCCGATGACCTCGACGAACAGTTCGCCACGACGGCACCGGCCACCGGTACGTACACCACGCCGGAAGTGACCA
>JAGTUZ010000230.1 GCA_018224415.1 Bacteroidota bacterium
ACTTCTTGCCTACAGCCTACAGCCTATAGCGTTTCGCAGACACCGGCAGACATCGTAACTTGTCCACACGCATAACAGACATCTCTCCGTAATTTACCCCCATGCAATACAAACACCTCTTCGGTCCTGTCCCCTCACGCCGGCTAGGCGTATCGCTCGGCATCGACCTCACCCCGCAAAAGGCCTGCACGCTCAACTGCGTGTATTGCGAATGCGGCAAGACAGACCTTCTCACGCTGGAGCGGAAAGAGTACGTGCCCACGGCGGAAGTCATCGACGAACTGCGGCACTATCTCTCGACGGATCCCGATCTCGACGCGGTGACCTTTTCGGGGTCCGGCGAACCGACGCTGCACAGCGGCATCGGAGAGATCATCGCCTTCCTGAAGCGTGAGTTTCCGCAATACCGCGTGGTCATGCTCACCAACAGCACGCTGCTGCACCTGCCCGAGGTACGCGCGGCGCTGATGCCCGCGGATCTCGTCGTGCCCTCGCTCGATGCCGTGTCCGAGGAGGTCTTCCGTCGCATCAACCGTCCGCAGAAGTCGCTGACCAGCGCGCGGCTGATCGAGGGACTCGTGACCTTCTGTGACAAATACGAGGGAGAAGTCTGGCTCGAGGTGTTCATCATTTCCGGCATCAACGATACCGAGGAAGAACTCACGCTGTTCGGACAGGTGTTCGAGCGTCTGCGGGCGGACCGCATCCAGCTCAACTCGCTCGACCGTCCGGGCGCGGTGGACTGGATCGAGCCCATGCCCCGCGAAAACCTGATGACACTCGCGCATCGCTTCGGACCGAAGGTGGAAGTGATCGGCAAGCCCGTGCTTCGCCACGCCTGTTCCGCCTACAGCGACGACATCAGTAATCGCATCCTCGCCACCATCCGCGTGCGTCCATCCACGCTCGAGGATCTCGCAGGCGCGCTCGGACTGCATGTCCTCGATGCGGGGAAATATCTCGATGTGCTTCTGGGGGATGGCATCCTTGAGCAACATTTCGGCGAACGGGGTGTCTTTTATCGGGTGAAGGGGGATTGATAGCTGATGGCTGATGGCTGATGGCTGATGACAAATGACAAATGACAGATGGAAAGATGGAAGGATGGAAGGATGGAAGGATGGAAAATGTACTCTCGGGTAGGGGTGATCGGTTTTGGTATGGTGCTGATGCTGGTCGGTTGCGGGCCGACGAATGAGCCGGAGTACGAACCGCCGGATGTGTATGGGAACGGGATCATCATCAGCGACACGATTGCGGGGCAGCCGTTTGCCGTGGTCGATGTGTGGGACGGATGCAAGACAACGATCGTGCAGGACAGCGTGTGTCGTGCCATCGTGTCGGCGGACGAAAACCTTTTGGGCCATGGGATCGGTGCCAGTGTCCGGGCTTCCCGGAGGGGGAGCGAACTGAGCATCTTCCGCGATGATCATGTCTGGCCGACGCAGTTCACCGCGAACGTCTGGCTGCCACGGATCACCGCATTGAGTTTCTATCACGCCGAATGCGATTTCACGTCTGGACTCACATCGGATACCACCGTCTGGATCTGGAGCATCATGGGAGGGAAGATCACGGGAACACTGCATGCACCGGGGATCGATGCGTTGATCGCACAGTCCGCTCTGACGGTATCCGGCACCGTACCCCGTGTCATCCTCGACATCCGCAACGGCTACACGGATTTCAGCGAACTCCTCGCGTCGCATGTCACGGTCTCCAGCGATGATGGAACCACCGTCAAAGTGTACTGCACCGATACGCTGATCGTATCCGGGAAACGGGGTTCGCATATCTACTGCCGGGGAGACCCCCGGCATATCGTCGCGGACCTTGATAGCACCTCCTTCCTGAAAAAACTGTAGCCATGTTGATTGCCTGCCGCGCTCCCCACGCATAGAATCCACAGCGTCTCTACAGTCCTCCGCGCGCCTCTGTGCCTGCCACGCCGAAGTCACGCGAAGCGGGACGAAGGCGGGCGCCTCCGCGGTAAACATCTTCACTGTGTCCTCCAAACCCTCGCTCCCTTACTCCTCCACGGCCTCCCTTACTCATCCCCGACCTCACATTACATCCCTCACCCTCACCTTCATCTTTCCCCGATGCCGAATTTTCTCCTCCGCCACGGCGCGGATTGCGCGGATGCGCTGCAGCAGTGGGGGATGGGAGTAGTTCAGGAAAACATACAACGGATGTGGGGTGACGTTGGAGAGATTGGAAACGGTGAGCTTCTTGAGCGCGGCGACGAAGACTTCGGGTTTGCGGTATGTCAACACGGCGTAGCGATCGGCCTCGTACTCATGACGGCGGGAAAGCGCGTTCATGCCGAGTGACAGCAGCGTGCTCACCGGCGTGTACAGCAGGCCAAAGAAGACAAGGCCGGCATAGACGGACACATGCTGCATGAAAAAGGCCTCGGAGAGAGCGGGACTGCTGACGAACAGCGAGAGCAGGAAAAACATCACGCCGGTCTCGGCGATGCCGATGAGCATGCCGATGATGATGTGCTTTTTCCGGTAGTGCCCGATCTCGTGCGCAAGCACGGCGGTGAGTTCCTCGGCCGTGTGCTTTTCGATGAGCGTGTCGAACAATGCGATGCGTTTGTTTTTTCCGAAGCCGGTGAAAAAAGCGTTTCCCTTTGACGAACGCTTCGAGCCGTCCATCACGTATACACCCTGCAGGGAGAATTTCACGGAATCGGCATACGCGAGGATCTCGTCGCGGAGGGGTCCCTCTTCGAGCGGAGTGAATTTGTTGAACAGCGGCATGATCCATGTCGGAGCGACATACTGCATGACGATGCTGAACCCCGTCACCGCCGCCCAGGCGTACAGCCAGGCCAGCGATCCGGCCGCTTCGAAGAGCCAGAGGATCAACGCCAGCACCGGGAGGCCGATCAGAGCCCCAAGCGCAGCACCCTTTAAAAGGTCCAGCACGAAGGTCTTCATCGTTGTCTTGTTGAAGCCGAAGCGCTGCTCGATCACGAAGGTGGAGTAGATTCGGAATGGAAGAGAGAATATTCCCATTCCCAGCACCAGCAGGGAAATGTACAGCAGTCCGGTGGGGATGTCGGGCCAGCCGAGCGAACGGACGAGCAGGTCGAGCCAGTTGAATCCGCCGGAGAACCAGAATGCGAGCAGCAGCGCCAGGTCGAAGGCCGCCGTGATAAGGCCGAAGCGGGTGCGCGCGCGCGTGTATTCCTGCGAACGCGCGTATTCCGCCCCGTCGTACACGTCGCGGAATTCCTCCGGCAGCACCGGCGAGAGCGCGCGCAGGTTCAGCAGTTCCGCCACCGCGTCCAGCAGCGCCGTGAGCAGCAGCATGGCGAGGATGATAAGGGCGTAAGTGTTCATTGCGGGAATATAGCGAAAAGGACCGGCCTGCGGCAGTACGGCTGTCGTACGAAGGGACCCCCGCGCACCAGCGCGGGCAGTTGAACACTCCAGAATCCACTTCCCGCGCTGGTGCGCGGGGGTCCCCTCCTCACGCAGCAGACCCGATCCGACATGGCGCAACGTTTGGTCATTATAAAAAGGATAAGTACGTTTGTATTTATTGGCGAGCTGCCTGCCCGAAATTCACGCCTGATCGTGACCCCCCGGGAGAACCGTTCTCGTCACTGCCTTTCGAAGAATGAAACGTATTGATTCGCATTTATCCCCAAGTGTATTGGAGGCGTTCATGCTTACCTGGATCATCATCATCGCTGTCGTCGTCCTTGCCGTCGTCGGCTTCATCTTCTGGATGACGCGGCAGTACCGCAAGGCGGGACCGAATGAAGTGCTGGTTATCTCCGGCCGAAAGAGCTCGATTGTCACTCCCGAGGGAACACAGCAGGAGATCGGCTACCGCTTCCGCATCGGTGGCGGCTCCTTTGTCAATCCCTTCACCGAACAGGCATCCACGCTGCCGATCGAAGTGGTCACGGTGACGATCAAGACGCCGGAAGTACTTTCGAAGGACGGCATTCCCATTCTCTCCGAGTCCTCGGCCCAGGTGAAGATCGACTCCAACGAGTACTCCATCTTTCTCGCCACGCAGAACTTCATGGGCGGCGGCACCGATGCGGTGCGCGAGGTCGCCCAGACCGTGCTCGAGGGCAAGGTGCGCGAGACCATCGGCGGCATGACGGTGACCGAGCTGTATCAGGACCGCCACGAATTCGCCAACCGCGTCTACAATGCCGTCGTGCGCGACCTCGGAAGCATGGGCCTGGTGATGATTTCCTTTGCACTGAAGGACATCGCCGACACGCAGGGCTATCTCGAGGCGCTGGCGAAACCGAAAATCGCCGCCGCCAAGCGCGACGCGGTGGTCAAGCAGGCCGAGTACGACCGCGATGCCGCCATCTATGCCGCGCAGGCGAACAAGGAAGCGGAAGTGGCCAAGCTCTCTGCCGCCGCCGAGGTCGCGGGACGCAACTGGAAGAACGAGGAACTGAAAGCCAAGTCGCAGATCGAGGTCAGCAAGGTGCGCGCGCAGGCCGACACGGCCTACGAGCTCGAGCGCTTCCGCCTGGCGCAGGACGTCAAGCAGGAAGAGTACAAGGTCAAGCTGATCGAGACCATGGAAATGGCCAAGGTGCAGACCGAGGAAATCAAGCGCAAGGAAAAGGAACTCGAAGCCAACATCATCAAGCCGGCCGAGGCCCGCAAGGTGCAGATCATTTCCGAGGCCGAGGCCGAGAGTTTCCGCCTGCTCAAGGAAAGCGACGCAAAGGCGCAGGTGCGCGCGCGCGACAATGAAATCGAAGCCGAACGCATCAAGATGCTCGGCAAATCCGAGGCCGACGCGATGATCGAAAAAGCGAAGGCATACGACCAGTACAACCAGGCCGCCATGTACCAGATGGTGCTCGACGTGCTGCCCGAGCTGACGAAGAACGTCGCCGAGCCGCTCTCGCGCATCGACAAGATCACGCTCATCGGCGGCACCGACGGCAAGCTCGGAACCTCGCAGCTCACCGGCCAGATCGCCGACGTGCTCGCGCAGGTGCCCGACCTCGTCAAGACGCTCACCGGCGTCGATCTGTCGAAATACCTCAAGGAAAAACTCGCGAGCGAAGACTGATCCGCCGCGGGTCGCAACCGTTGACCGGAAACCGTGTCCGCCACATCACCGACTCTCGCGCGGCACGGGTACATTCGAAAACGACATCAATTGAGGTAGCAACGTGACGGCAGATAGAATTCATCTCATCGGTTCATCGCCGACGCTGAAGGTCGCCGCGAAAGCCAAGGCGCTCAAGGAGCAGGGGATCGACGTGATCGACTTCTCCGTGGGCGAACCGGATTTCGGGACACCGGCCCATATCAAGGAAGCCGCGAAAAAGGCGATCGACGAGAACTTCACCAAGTACACCGCCAACGAGGGTATCCTCCCGCTACGCAAGGCCATCGCCCGGCAACTCGAGGAGGAGCACGGCCTCCGCTACGACCCCGCGTCGGAAATCATCGTATCCAACGGCGCCAAGCATTCCATCTACAACGCCATGATGGCCGTTGTCAACGACGGCGACGAGGTCATCATCCCCGCACCGTACTGGGTGTCGTATCCCGAGATGGTCAAGCTTGCCAATGGACGGCCGGTGATCGTGCAGACGCGCGAGGAGGACGGCTTCCGCCTCACCGCCGACCAGCTGCGCGACACCATCAACGCCAGCACGAAGGCGGTGTTCATCAACAATCCCTGCAATCCCACCGGCGCCGGCTACACGCGGCAGGAACTCGAGGCGCTGGCCGAAGTCATCGTCGAAGAGGACATCGTCTGCATCGCCGATGAAATCTACGGCAAGCTGATGTATGACAACCTCAAGTTCACCCGCTTCGCCTCGCTGGGCGAGGAGGTGAAAAAGCGCACCATCACCATCGACGGCGTGTCCAAGGCCTACTCGATGACCGGCTGGCGCATCGGCTGGGCGGCGGCGCCGAAAGACATCACCGCGGCCATGGCCAAGGTGCAGAGCCACGCCACGTCCAACCCCAGCTCCGTCTCGCAGCGCGCCGCGCTCGAGGCCTACAAGGGTCCGCAATACGAGATCTCGAAGATGGCGGCCGAATTCGAGAAGCGCCGCAACTTCGTGGTGTACAAGCTCCAGGGCATGGCGGGCGTTTCCTGCCCGATGCCGCGCGGCGCCTTCTACGCATTCCCGAATGTCAGCTCTTTTTATCGGATGGAATACGACGGCGTGCCCATTCGCAACAGCTACGGCATGGCCTACTTCCTGCTCAAGCACGCGAACGTGGCCATCGTACCGGGCGACGCCTTCGGCAGCGACGATTTCATCCGCATCAGCTACGCGACGTCGATGGCCAATCTCACCGAGGGCATGACACGCATCGCCGACGCGCTGGCGAAACTCAAGCCCGCGCCGAAGCGCAAACTGATCAAACTCGCCAATACCGAGACCGTGACCAAGCACGCGGTGCCGGTGGACCGCGAGGTGAAGGTGGCGGTGCGCGACGCGCTGGTGGCCGAGGCCGAGGCGCATCTGAGCTACAGCAACTACTTCGAGTGGAACGCCAACATCAACGGCATGATCGTGCAGCTGCGCACGAACGTCGGGCATCTCTACGACTTCTGGGTGGAGAACTGGTATCCCGCCCAGCTCGAGGCCGACATCGAGCCGCATGGCGTGATCTACGCGGTGGACGGCGTGCCCGGGCGCGAGCCCCATGCCTTCTACAATTCGGATACAAAGACCGGCATTCTCTTCAATGCCGACCATTACGGCTCGCTGCGTTCGCTGGCGCTGGGTCTGGTCACCGACGTGGCCGAACGCGTCTTCGACATCCACGCCGTCCGCGGCCTCACGCTCGATGTGGGCGGCGAGGGCGTGCTGCTGCTGGGTCCTGCCGGCACAAAGAAAACCGAGCTGCTCTGGCGCCTCTTCGAGGAAAACGAACAGGTCGCCCTGCACAGCAGCGATTACGTCTTCGTGCGCTACGGCGGTGGCTATGCCGCGGCCGACAATCCCGAGCGCAAGATGTACCTGCAGACCAACGCCGTGGCCGCGTACGCGCCGCTCGCGAAGCTCTTCGACAAGAGCAAATGCGAGAACGTCACGACGAAGGTCGAGGACTGCCGCAACGACAGCCACAAGCTGCAGGAAAGCTGTCCGCTCAACAGTGGCGCGCCCTACAGTTATGACTGCGCGAAGAAAAGCCACGCAATGCTCGATCCTTACTGGCTCGGCGGCATGGCGCGGCATGTCAAGCGCATCGACATCCGCCATGTGTTCATTCTCCGCAACGATCCGGTGACCACCGCCGTGCAGAAGCTCGACGTCGACGAGGCGCTGCACGTGGTCGAGGCCGGCTATCCCCCGGGCACGAGTATCGGCGGAAAGCAGCAGCCGTACTACAATCCCCATCTGCTCGTCGGCTCCGACGAACGTATGGAGCTGCAGAAACGATTCTTCACGAAGCTGTTCCAGTCCGCCGCCGTCCATCAGCTCAACGCCGGCGCGGTCACGCTCACCGAAATGGTGGCGCAGGTGTTGTCCCACGTCGGCGCGAACGGAAGGTGATCCCCATGGCAAAAGACATCTACAACAACGACGCCTACAAGAAATTCCACGAGCAGCTTCTCCCGCTGCTCAACGGACCCAACATCAAGGAAGTCGACCTGAAATGGCTCGAGCCGCGGGTCAAGGAATACGCGCAGAAAACCGTGTACGGATCGCATGTCTGGCGGTCGGTGCAGAGTTCACGTCTCGCCGCGAAAACCGTGTACCTCGGCACGCCGAAAGTGCAGCTTCCCTCGTTGCTCCCCTACCAGGAAAAGGTGGTGAAAGGCGCGGTGGACGAACTCGACAAGGTGCTGCACTGGATGAAGACGCTGCCGTTCATCAAGCTCACGCGGCAGATGGGCAACAATCCCGACTTCAATCCCGTGTGCACGCTGTATCTGAGCGTAGGCGATTGGCGCAACTCCCGCCTCGCCTACATGTGGGGCAACCTGTTGAGCGAACCCTCGGGCCGCCCGGGTCCGGCGATCACCATGATCCACATTCCCGAGGAGCATCAGAGCCGGCAGCAGATCCTCACGATGCCCGAGTTCAACCTGAACATCTGTCTCGGCAGTGATTATCTCGGCGAGGATAAAAAGGGATTCCTCCGCCAGGCCATGTGGCTGGCCGACGAGCGCGGCATGCTGGGCCTGCACGCCGGATCGAAGGTCGTGGTCGCGCGCGATGCGAAGAGCAACGAACTGAAAAAACACGGCGTCATCCTTTTTGGCATGACGGCCACGGGAAAATCCACCTGGAGCTGCCACCAGCTCGAAATGGATCCCAAGCGCGGCGAGATGACCTACGCATCGCAGGACGACATCTGCTTCCTGCGCGACGACGGTTCGGCCTTCGGTTCCGAGCACAACTTCTATGTGAAGACCGACGCGCGGAAGTCCGACCAGGAGGCGATGTTCTACGCGCTCACGCACAAGTCGGCGCTGCTCGAGAACATCATGGTCGACGCCAAGGGCAACATCGACTTCCTCGACGAGTCGCTTTGCGGCAATGGTCGCGCGGTTGTGCGCATGGACAAACTGTTCATCGAGCGCGAAAACAAGCTCATCTCCATCGCCGCCGACAGTATCAACCTGCCAAGCCTGGACAAGAACGACGCGCTGTGGTTCGCCTTCATCACGCGGCGCAATACCCTCATGCCCTTTTCACAGATGCTCACACCCGAGCAGGGTGTGCTGGCGTATCTATTCGGCGAGTCCACCCTCAGCTTCGCCGCGAACCCCGAAAAGGCGGGCGACTCCGTGCGCATCGTCGGTACCGACGACTTCATCGTCGGCAGTCGCGGGGCGAAGGTGAACAGGTTCTACGACATCATCATGAAGCTCGTCAACCGCTTCCCCGGCCAGGTGCATTTTCGCATCTACAACACCGGCGGCATGGGCGAGATCATCGAGGAGACCGAAGACCGCGGTGTGGCGAAAAAGCATCTGGTGCGCAAGGCCGAACGTGTGCCGCTTGAACTGATGGCCGCCATCCAGCGCGGTGACCTCCGCGGCACGAACACGTACGAGAAGGGCGTGCTCGGCACCATGTCCATCGTCGAGGCCGACGGCCGGCGCATGGACGAATGGGACGTGCACAAGCTCTACACGCCCGAGCAGATCGACTGGTACATCAAGGACATCATCCGCGGTCGCCGCGCCTTTCTCGAGGAAATCGCGAAGGAGGGACTGCGTCCCGAAATCATCGCCTCGGCCGAGCGCTCCTTCCGTCAGATGGGCGACCTTTCCGCCCGCAAGGCCGGCGTCGCCGCCGCGCCGCCCGCGGCAACCTTCACTCCCTCCGCGCCCGAACCCCGCGTCATCATCCAGCGCGAGGAGCCCGTCGCGCGTCCCCGCAAACCGGGGGTGTGGAGATGGCGATAGGATAGAAGGGTAGAAGTGAAGAGGGGTAGAAGGTCATCCTTCTACCCCTCTTTCCTTCTCCCCCTCTCCCCCCATACCATGAAAACCAACGCCACCCGCATCCTCGAATCCCACCACATCCCCCACGAGCAGATCAGCTATGACAGCGCGGACGGGGCGATTGACGCCATCGCGGTGGCGGACAAGATCGGGGCCGAGCACGAGCAGGTGTTCAAGACGCTCGTGGCGCGTGGGGACAAGACCGGGTTGTGCGTGTTCTGCATCCCCGGACCCATCGAACTCGACCTGAAAAAAGCCGCCGCGGCCAGCGGCAAC
>JAGTUZ010000231.1 GCA_018224415.1 Bacteroidota bacterium
AGGCGGTGGCAGCGAGATTCGAACAGACCACGTGCATCGCCCTTCCGGTCAATGACATCGAGGCCGGGTATCCCTATCCCGAACGCGTGCGCTTCGAACTCGCGGAGAAGGACATCGAATCGTATCGGCGTGCCGCGGATTTTCTGAATATCAACAACGTTGACCTCGTATCGCTGCAGCACGGATTCGGGATCTTCGGTGGACGCGCGGGCAGCCATGTCCTGACCCTCATGCGCGAACTGCGGATGCCTATCGTCACGACGCTGCACACGATCCTCCGTGATCCGGACCCTGATCACAAACGCGTGATGGAGGAAGTCGCGGCCCTCTCCAACCGACTCGTGGTCATGAGCGCCCGCGGTGTCGAATTCCTGAAGGAGGTCTACCAGATCTCCCCGGAAAAAATCGATCTGATCCCGCATGGCATTCCGGATGTGCCGTTCGTGGACCCGAGTTTCAACAAGGATGTGTTCGGCGTCGAAGGGAAATCCGTCATGCTCAGCTTCGGCCTGCTTTCGGCAGCCAAAGGCATCGAGAACGTGATCGCCGCCCTCCCCGCGATCCTGCAACGCCACCCGAATGTGGTGTACATCGTCCTCGGCGCAACACACCCGAATGTCGTCAGACACGAAGGGGAAACGTATCGCATCTCCCTGCAGTGGCTCGCCCAGGAAAAGGGAGTGGAGGGGCATGTGGTATTCTACAACCGTTTTGTCAGTCTCGAGGAACTCAACGAATTCATCGGAGTGGCGGATATTTATATCACTCCGTATCTGAATGAAGCGCAGATCACCTCGGGCACGCTTGCCTATACACTCGGCGCCGGCAAGGCGGTGATTTCCACGCCGTACTGGTACGCGTCAGAGCTGCTTGCCGAGGGACGGGGCACGCTGGTGCCGTTCCGTGATCCGGAAGCGCTTGCCGAACAGGTCAATCGCCTCCTTGACAACGAGTCCGAGCGGCATGCCATGCGCAAGAAGGCCTACCTGTACGGACGACACATGGTCTGGCACCAGGTGGCGAACCGCTACATGGAAAGTTTCCTCTCCGCACGTGCGGAACACCGTCACTTTACGCGGGTGGATTTTGCGGTCAAACCGCTGGACCAGCGCCCGGGAGAACTGCCGCCGCTGAAACTGGACCATCTTAACACGATGACCGACGACACCGGCATGCTGCAACATGCCATCTTCACCGTGCCCAATTATCAAGAGGGCTATTGCATCGACGACAATGCGCGCGCGCTCATGGTCAGCGCTCTTCTCGATTCCCTCGGAAACAAACGCGCTCTGGAGATGGGAAAGCGCTATCTCGCTTTCATCTGGTATGCCTTCAATGCAGAAACCGGCCGCTTTCGCAACTTCATGAGTTACCAGCGCCAATGGCTCGAAGAAATTGGGTCCGACGACAGTCACGGCCGGACGCTGTGGGCGCTGGGAACGGCACTGGGCCGCACGCACCCATCGGCCATGCACAGCATGGCGGGATGGGTATTCGAGCAGGCGCTGCCGGCCATTCTCGGGACGACAAGTCCCCGCGCCTGGGCGTTCGCGATCATGGGCATACATGAGTATCTGCAGCGGTTTGGCGGTGACCGCCGGGCCGATCAGGTCCGGGAAGTATTGTCCTCACGGTTGATGGCGCTGTATCGGAATCAGCGTACCGACGAGTGGCGCTGGTTCGAAAACCGGCTGACCTACTGTAACGCCGCGTTGCCGCACGCACTGCTCCTCTGCGGAGAGGCGATATCCGATTCCTCCATGACCGAAGCCGGATTGGATTCCCTGACCTGGCTGGCCGATCTGCAGCGCGCTGAATCGGGGCATTTCGTTCCCATCGGATCCAACGGGTTTTACACGATGGGGGGAGAACGCGCACGCTTCGACCAGCAGCCGGTGGAGGCGCAGGCAATGGTCTCCGCCTGTCTCGATGCGCACCGGCTTACGGGCGAAGTGCGCTGGTCCAGGGAGGCCCGCCGCTCCTTCGATTGGTTTTTAGGACGAAACGATCTGAATCTCCCGATCTACGACCCGACAACCGGGGGGTGTCGCGATGGACTCCATCCCGACCGTCTCAATCAAAACCAGGGTGCGGAATCAACATTGGCGTTTCTGCAGGCCTTGCTGGAACTCCGGCTGGCCGAGAATATGCCGCTATCAACGGAAGACCGAAAACAATGAAATATCAACATCCCGAACTCTTTCAACGGCACCAGGACAATCCCATCCTCACCGCAGCGGACTGGCCCTATCCCGTTCATAGCGTCTTCAATCCCGGCGCGACCTTGCTGAGCGACGGCACGACGCTGCTTCTCTGCCGCGTGGAGGATCGACGCGGCCACTCCCATCTGACCGCCGCCCGATCCGCCAACGGGGTGGATGAGTGGCAGATCGATGATCGACCGACGCTGCCGGCGTGTCCGGAGGATTTTCCTGAAGAGCTCTGGGGAATAGAAGACCCGCGCATCACCTATGTTCCCGAACTGAAAAAGTATGCGGTTGTCTACACGGCGTTCTCGAGCAGCGGTCCGGGAGTGGCGCTGGCGCTGACGGAAGATTTCCATACATTCGAACGCTTTGGCATGATCATGCCTCCGGAGGACAAGGACGCCGCGCTGTTTCCCCACAGAATCGGCAACCATTGGGCGATGATCCATCGTCCGGTCGGCGCGACGGGCGCCCATATGTGGATGTCCTACTCGCCCGACCTGCGGCACTGGGGAAGCCACAAGCTGATGCTGGCAGCCAGGAAAGGCAGCTGGTGGGATGCCAACAAAATCGGTCTGTGCATGCCGCCCATCGAAACGTCCGAAGGGTGGCTGGTGATCCATCACGGCGTACGGCAGACGGCGAGCGGTGCGATCTACCGGCTCGGACTTTCACTCTTCGATCTTGACACGCCGGAGCGCAATCTGAAACGCAGCGACGAGTGGGTGTTCGGTCCGGAGAAACAATACGAACAATTCGGTGATGTGGATAACGTGGTGTTTCCCTGCGGGTATACCATTGCTCCCGACGGAGACACGATCAACATGTATTACGGCGCCGCAGACACGAGCATCGCCCTCGCTACCGGTAGCGTCCAGGAAATACTCAAATGGCTGAAGACGCATTGACCTGAATGCCGATTTCCCTTGTCCCGTGCACCCTGCTTTCCGATCTTGTAAGTATGGCCGTTCGCATTTCCATCACGACCCTGTTCATTCTTGGCATGCTCTGCGCGATGCTCGCGCCGTTGCGGCAGTCCGTGCCGTGGGTGGCGGAGTACGCCATCGTCGCGACGACGCCCTCGCTGCCGGTGCACGGTTCGGAGGCGGAACAGCGTGAGCGGACGGTTTCCACTACTGCGACGGTCCATTCTCCGCGGCAACGCCGTGTTCCGCGCATCGCCGAAACCGTCGATGTGCCGCCGCCCCGTCCGCGTCCCCCGCGGCCGGATGCCACGCCGCTTCCCCCAGCCAACCCCCGCAACATCTCCGAATCCCGGGCTCCGCCCGCCGTGTGCTGAACCGTAATCGAAAACGTTTCATTCACACCATTTCGGAGTAGTGCCATGACCGAAGAAGTCCAGGGCAAGCAGTCCTTGCCCATCACCCTCATTCTCATGCTCGGCGCCATCGTCGTCGGGCTCCTGCTTATCGTCCTCAAGCTGGCCGGATTGTAAACCGGCTTCGCGAGATCCTTCCGCACAGGAGGAAACACAGCAATGTGAAACGCCCGGTCCGCGCAAGCAGGTCCGGGCGTTTCGTTCTGTGACGCGGTTGTCTGCGCGTCACTCCCTGTTCTCGTCCCGTGCACGCGTGTTGCGGGAGTCATTCGTATTTACGCATTCGTGGAAACAGCGACGAGCCCGGGTTGTGTGCTCACGTCGATGCCGACGCCGCCGAGCCAGTTGGCCGTGCCGTATTTGTCGGTAATCGGGAATTTCGTCGTGAACCAGCGATGATGACCGTCTCCGAGGGCGATGTCCTCGATGACATGCACCACATGTTTTTCTCCCAACACCTCCTCGTCACTGCGCCGCATGCGTTCGGCGAGGTCACCGGGCAGGATCTCCTCGTCGCGACGACCGAGGCAGTCGATCGGATCATGGCAGATGTAGGACTGCGCCGCTTCGTTGACGAAGACATAGCGACGGTCCTTGTCCTTGATGAACGCCACCCCGGGCAGGTTGCTCATGAACGCGGAGAAGCGCTGCTCCTTCTGTCGGATGAGTTCCTCGGCCTCCCTGCGGCGGCGGAGTTCGTCCTTTTCCGCAAGCGCGCGGCGAAGCACGGGGACGAGGCGGCGCAGGTTCTGCTTGAGCACGTAATCGGTCGCGCCGCGTTTGAGCGTTTCGATGGCGTTTTCCTCGCCGATGGTGCCGGAGACGAAAATGAAGGGAAGTTCGGGAGCGATGAGGCCGGCGTCTTCCAGCGCGTGCAGCCCATTGTAGGAGGGCAGCGTGTAGTCGCTGAAGATGACGTCGGGTGGGGCCGCCGCCAGATTCTCGGCGAAGGCCTTTCGGGAGTCGACGTCGATCAGGACATGTTCGACGCCCTCGCGTTCGAGCAGTGCCGCGACCAGGTCCACGTCACGCCGGTTATCTTCGAGATACAGGATGCGCAGGGGTGATTTCATGATGTCCTCCGGCGGGCATGGAGTGCTGTCAGTGATTTCCCGCGCCGTGCGGACGCGGTTCGTTGAGCACGGCCCAGAACAGGCCGAGGGTTTTCACAGCCTCGATGAACTCCTGGAAGTCCACCGGTTTGACCACGTAGGCGTTGATGCCCAGGTCGTAGCTCTCGACAATATCGCGATCCTCGCGCGAGGAGGTCAGCATGACCACGGGCAGGGAATGGAACTCCTCGCTGGCCCGGATGGCCCGCAGCACCTCGATGCCGTTGAGGCGCGGCATTTTAATGTCGAGCAGCACCACCGCGGGGGGACGGTTGACGCGGCCTTCGAACTTGCCACGGCAGTAGAGGTAATCGAGGACCTCCACGCCGTCCTCGACCACGATCACCTCGTTGGCAAGGTGGTGTTCCTCGAGCGCGGCCAGCGTGAGTTCGACGTCGCGCATGCTGTCTTCCGCCAGAAGAATGCGTCTCAGGAAAGGTTTCACGACTCGGATCTCCTTTGTTCTTCCGAACGGGCACGCGCCCGCATGGAGTTGTGATCATGTTCCCGTGGACGGGACCACGGACCTCGGCAGGCTGAATCGGAAGGTCGCGCCGCGGTCGACGGCGCCGTCGGCCCATACCTCGCCGCCGTGGCGGCGGACGATGCGCTGCACGTTGGCGAGGCCGATGCCCGTCCCCTCGTACTCCTTCGGGGAGTGCAGCCGTTGGAAGATGCCGAAGAGCTTGTCGGCGTAAAACATGTCGAAGCCGATGCCGTTGTCGGCCACGGTGACGACCCAGCGCCCGGGTTCTTCCGTCGCCGAGATTTCGATGACGGCCGGGTCCCGGGGCCGCGTGTATTTGAAGGCGTTTCCGAGCAGGTTCATCAAGGCCAGGCGCAGCATCGAAGGATCGCCGCGCACGGTGGGGAGGTCCCGGACATGCCATTCCACGTGTCGCGCGCCGGCGTTGCGCATGAGCATCTCGACGATCTCCCCGGTGATCGCCCGCAGGTCGCAGTCCGCCTCGAGCATCTCGCTGCGTCCCATTCGCGAGAACACGAGCAGGTCGTCGATGAGCTGCCCCATGTCGCGTGCCGACTCCGCGATGATGGCGAGCCAACGGCGCCCTTTCTCGTCGAGCTGCTCCGTGGCATGACCCGAGAGCAGGTCGACAAAGCCGCCGATATGTCGCAGGGGGGCGCGCAGGTCATGCGACACCGAATAGCTGAAGGCCTCGAGTTCGCGATTGGCTTCGGCCAGCGATTCGTTGGCCACGCGCAGGGCTTCCTGCGCCTCGATATGCGAAGTGATGTCACGCGCCGCGGCGTAGATCAGATTGCCGGCGGGCGCCGATCGCCATTCGATCCAGCGGTAGCTCCCATCCTTGCAGCGGTAGCGGTTCGTGAAATCAATGACCGGCTGCTGTTTCGACAGGGAGGATATGGCCTCGAGCGTTGCCTGCATGTCTCCGGGATGCACGAATTCGAGAAACCGTCGGCCCTTGAGTTCGTCCATGGTATATCCGAGCGTATGTTCCCATTCCCGGTTGAGGTGGCGGAAATACCCGTCGGTATCGGCGATGCACAGCAGGTCCAGCGCCAGGTTGAAGAATCGGTCCAGTTCCTCCTTTTTATCGTGCAGCTCGGCTTCAGCCCGTTTTTGCAAGGTGATGTCCCGCACCGTCGCCTGCAGCACGCGGTATCCATCGAAGTCGAAGGCGGAGAGCAGCACATGCGCGGGGAAGCTCTCGCCGTTTAACCGCCGGTGTGTCCACTCGAAACTGTCGACGCCGGTCTCCAGCGCCTGCCGGATATGGCCGAGGGCGGCCGGGAGCGAGGGGGTGCCATCGGGCTGATGCGACGGAGAAATGTCGGCGGGATGGATGTGGAGCACAACGTCGCGCGTCGGGATGCCGAAGATCCGCATTGCGCGGGGATTGCAGTCGAAGAACCCCTCCCCGGTCAGGAGGAACATCGCGTCGTGCGAGCTTTCGAACACGGCGCGGAAGCTGTCCTCCAGGTGCGTGGCCGCCCGCGCCGCCAGCTGCTCGAGTCGTGGTTTTCCCTTCGTGTGAGGCCTGTCCATCCTGTTCTCCTGTTCCGGGATGTTCACCATGCGTACACGCGGCAATTCATCCGGGCTCTCCGGGGAGAGGGACATTGTCGTCGTGGATATAACACGTGTATGACGGGGGAATAGTAGGGAAACTTTTGGCGGATGTCAATGGGGAAGCGCGGGAGAGGGGCCACGCCGCATCGCGCCGCCGCTCGCGTCTTGCAACGCCTGAAAACAGAAACGGCTGTCCCGCCGGGCGGAACAGCCGTCTGAGGCCGACATGCGGCGCTCAGAAATCGAAGAGATCACAAAAAAGCGGCGCGCCGAAGTTCCTTCGGCGCGCCGCCCTGTGCATGCGGGATTGGACCTGGGCCTTCGGATCCGTTCCCGGCAGTGAGGACATCGCCTTCGTGGATGAGGAAGGGCGCGGCCTCACGTTCGTGGATGAGAGAGAGTCGGAGCGGTATCGCCCCGTGGATGAAAACAGTATTCAGGCGCTCATGAGCGGCCGCGGAGCAGGTGCGTCATCATTCGATGGCGAGGCGGGAATGTACCGCCGTGCCTTCCGACCGCAGCCGGAAGAAATAGAGTCCGGGCGCGAGAGAGGCCGTGTTGAAACGGACCGCCGTACTGATGCCCGCCATCACGTTCTCGTGGATCGTTGCGATGTGGCGGCCGAGGATGTCGTGGAGAGTCAGAAGCGCGAGGCCTCCTTCCGGCGAACGGAAACGGACCGTGACATCGCCGGCGGTGGAATGCCGGAGTGGATTCGGCCAGACAGCTTCGATGGCGATGGACCCAGCCGCCGCGGGCGTCCCGAGTTCGGCATGGAGGACAGGAGAGAGCTCGGTGCTGCCATCCATGTCCTGCTGGCGAAGCCGGTAGTACCAGCTCCCCGCTGCCGGTGGCACGTCGATGTATTCGTACATCGCAGACCGGCTTGCATCGCCGCGGCTGTCAAGGAATGCCACGGCGGACCAGGGACCCTGCGTCATCCGACTGCGCTCGACCGCGAAGCCACGGCTGTTGATTTCGCGTTCGGTCTCCCAGCGAATGGCAATCGTGCTGCCATGCACCTCTGCCGAGAGTGTCCGATATTCCACCGGCAGCGGAGAGCCACCGTCGCCGATGGCGAAGGGGGAGAAGGAGGTGACGCCGGAGACCGCCCGCTGATAGGGATCGCTGCCCGCCGATGCGCCGAGGCTTTGCAGCTGCTGCCAGTCGCTTCCGTCATGATGCGCGACGTAGCAGAGGCTGCGGTCGAAGGCCGTCAGTTCATCCCCCGCACTCCATTCAAAGGTCATGCTGGCATTACTGCCGCCCGCGGTTTGTTCGGTGATGAACCAGGTCTTGCCAACCACATCGCTTCCGATGGACGTGCCTGCGTTGCCGCCATCGAGCACACCGGCGGCGACACGCACGCCGAAAGCATCGAGGAAGCCGCCGTTCTGGAGGATCACCGGCGTATAGCTTCCGGCCGTGTTGCCGACCGGGAAAAGCACAACGCCGGTGCGTCCGCCGATGCCGATTCCCTGCAGCCGCAGTTCGCCGCTGCCGTCGGTGATGATGAATCGCGTCGTGCCGGCCCCGTTGATGTCGGCTGCCGGACCGAGAACGAGATCGGCATTCCCGAGCGAGATCGAGCCCGCGGAGAGAGTGAGATCCCCGCTGATTTCGAGCGAGCCTGCGAGCGAGAGTCCGCTCACGTTGTTGAGTGTCAGCGTGCCCAGGGCGATGGCGGGCGCGGAGGAGGGAGGAGTGACGCCGGGCCCGATCACGACAGTGTCGCCGGCGCTCGGTACGGCGCAGGGATTGTCCCAGTTGCCGATGGTGGACCAGTCGCTGTCGATGTTTCCGGTCCAGGCGAGCGTGGTTGGATCCGCGGGATACACGATCACGCGTTGTGCGGACGACGTCGCCGCGCAGGCGCCATTGGATACTTCGACCGTGTACTGTCCGGCCACGGTCGCGGTATACGATGCGCCGCCCGCTCCGGTGATCACGCTGCCGTCACGCCGCCAGGTGTAGGTCAGTCCCGCTCCCGCCGGTGCGTCGAGTTGCACGCTTGATCCTTCGCAGAATGCCGTGGGACCCGCCGGTGTGATCGTGGCGACGGGCACGTCGAGCACGGTCAGGTCGCTGCCGTTGTCGCTGCCGGTCACCGAGGGATCCGATGACACCACGCGCACGCGATAGCCCGTGCCGGCCGTCACCACTGCGGGGATGGTGGCGCTGATCTGTCCCGATGACGTTCCGCTCAGCGTACCGATGGTGCGCGGTGTGCCGAAGCCGCCTGTGGCGTCGGACAGCTGCGCGGTGAAGGTGTTGCCCGCGTTGAACGAACCGGTAATGGTGAAGGGCACGTTGAACGCGACGCCCTTGCAGTGGCTTGCGGAGGCGATCGTCCCGGTCGAGATCGTGGTACTTGTCACCGTGATCGTGCCTTTCATGCCCAGCGAGGCGTGCGGGGAGCAGACGTAGTAGTATGTGCCCGTGGCCGTCGGTACAACCGTCCCACCCCCAAAGGGCAGGGAGAATCCTCCCGCGAGCGGTGTATTGCCGTTGCTGTTCCAGGTCGCCTGGCTCACTTCCACCGCGTTGTGCGTGGTACCCAGGGAGAAGACCACCGTATCGCCGAGATTGATGCTCAGCGTGGCCGGGGTGAAGCTCGTGCCGGAATTGCTTATGGTATGTGTCGTCGCGCCGGCCGCGACCGGAAGGCAAAGCGCGCACAAGAGCATGCTGTATAGGAAGCGCATAGGGAATCTCCGTCATTCATTCGGTCGAAGGCGAATACACTTCGGTTGATAGGGGAAACTACATTCCCACTGCTAGGATTTCTGTGACAGAGGTCACACTGCGCGCGGTTTTTTTTGAATTTGAAGGATTTTTTTTACCGGACTTCCCCGTTCCGGTTGAAAAATAATCCGGAGATGGTTTTTTTTCGAATACTGCTGGCATTTGGCCGCGGGATATGGTAATATTCGCCATAACATTCGCATTTGTCTTCTGCTCCCCGGTATTCCGACCGATCCGAGACTGTGTCCGGGACAGGTTTGTGTGGGCGAGTCTGGCATGTTCATTTCACAGGAGAAGAGAATCATGAAACGATTTCCCTGGATGATGCTTTTCGCGGTGCTGCTGTTCGCGGCCTGCAGCGAGCAGCCGTCGGGTCCGGTCGACCAGAACGGCGACGCACTCGGCAAGGCTGCGCCCATGGACCAGTCCGACACCGACATCGATCTCAAGGACCGCTACATCGTGGTGTTCAAGAAATCCGTCGGCAACGTCGACCAGGTCGTCGACCAGATGACCCGCGGCAACGGCAGCACGGTGCATTTCCGCTACCGCCATGCCATCAAGGGCTTCTGCGCAACGATTCCCCCGCAGGCGCTCGAAGGTCTCAGCCGCAATCCGAACGTGGATTATATCGAAGCCGATGGACCGGTCTTCGCCAACGGCACGCAGACGCTGCCCAGCAGTGGCTCGCTCTGGGGACTTGACCGCATCGATCAGGCCACGAATACCTACAATTATGTCTACAATTATCCCAATGACGCCTCGGAGGTCACCGCCTACATCATCGACACCGGCATCCGCTATGACCATGTGGAATTCGGTAACCGGGCGAGCTTTGGCTACGATGCCTTCAACAGCAATGGTGAGGACCAGAACGGTCACGGCACGCATGTTGCCGGTACCGTCGGCGGCGAGAATGTCGGCGTGGCCAAGGCCGTGAGTCTCGTCTCCGTGCGTGTGCTCGACCGCCGCGGATCGGGAACCATCTCCGGCGTCATCGCCGGTGTGGACTGGGTAAAGAGCAACCACAGCGATCCGGCGGTCGCGAACATGTCGCTCGGAGGGGGCGCATCCTCCTCGCTCGATCAGGCCGTGGCCAGTGCCGTGTCCGTGGGTGTCACCTTCGTTGTCGCCGCGGGCAATGACAACAACGACGCCTGTAACTATTCTCCCGCCCGCGTGCCGAGTGCCATCACCGTTGGCTCGACCACAAACAGCGACGCGCGTTCGTCCTTCTCCAACTATGGTACTTGCGTTGACATCTTCGCGCCGGGTTCGAGCATCTATTCGGCCTACAAAAATTCCTCCACCTCCTATTCGACGCTGTCCGGCACTTCCATGGCCTCGCCGCATGTCGCCGGCGCCGCCGCGCTGTATCTGCATGCGAACCAGGGCGCCACACCCGCCGATGTCGCGACGGCGCTGACGACGTACGCCACCTCCGGCGTTGTAACCAGTGCAGGCACCATGTCACCGAATCTCCTTCTCAACACCGGCTTCATCGGCGGCGGCGCGCCGTCGGGACCGAACGCTCCGACCGGACTCAGCGCGACCTACTCGTCGCCGAACATCAATCTTGCGTGGACGGACAATTCCTCCGACGAGACTGACTTTTACATCGAACGCTCGGTGAACGGCGGCAGCTTCTCCCAGATCGGCACCGTCTCGGCCAACGTCACAACCTACGCCGACGGTTCAACGTTCTCGAACGGTTCCACCTACGCCTACCGTGTCCGCGCCTACAATACCAACGGTACCTCCGCGTACACGAACACGGCTTCGGTCACCTTCGCCCCCGACGCGCCGGTCATGAACAGCAATCCGACGGTCAACTCCTCCAGCAGCATCAGCGTGAGCTGGGGCGACGTCACCGGCGAGACGAACTACGTGGTCGAACGTTCGACGAACAGCGGCAGTGGCTGGGGCAACGCAACGACGCTGTCCGCGGGCACGACGAGCTACACGTGGACAGGTCTCAACGCCAGCACGACCTATTATTTTCGCGTGAAGGCCTTGAACGCAGGGGGCAGTTCTTCGTACTCCAACGTCGTCAACGCCACCACATTGTCAGCACCATCGGGCGAGGCCTACATTTCCGCGGCCACGGCATCATCAACCAACAACGGAAACAAGTGGACCGCGGAAATCTCCGTGACGGTCATGGACGGTTCCTCCACCGCGACCGGTGGGACGGTTTCGTTCAGTTACAGTGGGGGCGTCTCCGGCAGCGGTTCTGCCAGCATCAATGCCTCAGGTGTCGCGACCTTCACGGTGTCGAACATTCCCAAGAGCAAGGCGTCGGTGGATTTCTTTGTGACCGGCGTAAGCGGTACCACGAATTCATACAACGCGGCTTCCAACGCGGTCACCTTCCCCGTGACGGCGTACAAGCCGTAAGCGACCGTTCCATTCCAGCTGACACAGGGCCGCCCTCG